>DATJZY010000092.1 GCA_035577985.1 Candidatus Eisenbacteria bacterium | reverse complement strand
CGTCGTACGTCTTGCCGCTCTTGGCCGGCGTCCACTTCCCGTCGATGAACATCTGCGCTGCGCCCACGATCGTCTCCTTACCGTGCGGATGCTGTGACCCGGCCTGTATAGGACGCCCCCGCTCCGGCTGTCGACCCTGCGGGGCTCATGTGCCGAAAAGACGGCGACGCCGCGTCGCTGCGGTTCGGAAGTGGACGCGCATCGGCGCGACGGCGCGGCGCGGCGTACCGGCACGTCCCCTGCACTTCAACCCCCTCGATGCGGGCCGGATGGTGGACGACGGTCGCGGGGATGGTGATGTGGTCTGCGGTGGCGAATGCGACCGTCCTCTACCTCGGCTTGCCCGACGGGCATGTGGCGGCATACGCGACGGGCGACACGGGATGGGCGCGGGTCGAGTGGGCGGATCTGCCCGACGTCGGCTCGAACGCTTTCCCCGCGCTCGCCGACCTCGACGGTGACGGCGATCTCGACGCGCTGGTCGGGCACAACGGCGGGCACGTGGTCGCGTTCGAGAACACGGGCTCGAACGCGACGCCGGCGTGGGCGCGCCGCACCGATTGGGACCCCCAGGACGACGCGGGCAGCCGCGCCGCTCCGGCGGCGGGTGATCTCGACGGTGACGGCGACGTCGATCTGGTGGTCGGGTCGGGTGGAGGCAACGTGACGGCGTTCAGGAACGATGGCGGACGGGGTGGACCGGTGTGGATGCGGGAGCCCGCGTGGGATCTCCCGGCGATCGACGGCGAGACGCGGCCGGCGCTCGGCGACGTCGATCGCGATGGACGCGTGGATCTCGCGCTCGGGACGAATGGCGGTCCGGTCGCGATCTACCTCGGCGACGGCGCGGGCGGATTCGTGCGGGCGGCCGCGTGGGATCCCCCGGTCGGATCGGGGCGCTCGGCGCCGGCCCTCTTCGACGTCGACGGTGACGGCCGCACCGATCTCCTCGTCGAGGACGGCAACGCGCACGCGGTTGCGTTCCGCAACATCGGCGTCGGGTGGGAACCAGCACCCGGCGCGTGGAGCCCACCCGACCCGGGCTCGGGGCCGGCTGGCCCGGCGCTCGCCGGCGGGACGCTCGTTCCGCCCGTGAATCCACCCGGCGATTCGCACATCGTGGCGCAGCTCCAGGCGTCGGTGATGGAAGGCGGTGCACCGCTTCGCGTCCGCTTCGACGCGAGCACGTCGCGCGCCGCCACGGGTGCGCAGCTCGCCTACGCCTGGGACTTCGGCGACGGGACGACGAGCGGCGGGGGCGGCGGCGGACCCGGCCCCGGGCCCGGGTCCGCGGGCGACGCGAGCGACGTGCTGCGCGCCGCGAGCTCGGCCTACGCAGCCGCGAAGCAGGCACGCGATGCGGCACGCTACGACGACGCCCTGTCGCAATACATGGCCCTCGCGTCGACGCTGCTCCCGCTGACGCTGGTCACCGAGGCGGGCACCGTCACCAAGCGGGGCACGAACCAGATCGACCGCGTGGCGCGCTGGTACCTCCAGAAGATCGCCCACGACCTCGGCGGCATGTACCTCTGGCACGACGTCGGCCTCGACACGTGCGGCCACTTCGCGCTCGCCTACCTCTGGTCGGTCGAGTCGAAGACGCAGGCGGAGGCCGGCGGGTTTCCGGAGCTCCCGAAGCTGAACGGCACGAACGGCAACATCGCCCGCGCCAGCTCGAAGCTGACGAAGGCGGGGTGCACGATCCCCGCGCCGACGTCCATGTTCGCGAGCGCGGCGGCCGCCGAGATGGCGCCCGGCGGCGCCGTCGCGGAGCACGTCTACACTCGGCGCGGGACGTTCGTCGCCCGCGTGACCGTGAGCGACGGCCTCCAGCAGGCCGACGCGAGCGTCACGATCACGGTCGACGGCGACGGCCTACCCGACGCACCCGGCGGGCCGTCCGACAACGACGCCGACGCGTTCCAGGGCTTCGGCTCGAGCACGCCGGGCGGCGCCGGCGGCGACGTGATCCGGGTGACCGAGGCGACCGAAGACGCCGTGCGTGACGCCTTCAGCAAGGCGCGCGACGGCAACGCGATCGTCCGCTTCGAGGTGCCGGGACCGATCGCCATCCACAAGCCGCTGCCGCGTCTCACCGGCGACTTCGTCACGATCGACGGCAACGGGGTCACGCTCTACGGCGAGGACTTCGCACGCACGCCGGGCATGATCGACGTCCGCGGCCACGACGTGATCGTGAAGAACATCCGGCTCCGCAACGGCGGCGACAACCTGCGCGCGCAGGGCAGCGGCGCGTACAACGTCGTCTTCAGCCACGTCTCGTCGACCGGCGCCGGTGACGACGGCATCTCGGTCGGCTACGGCGCGCACGACGTGACCATCCAGTGGTCGTTCCTCGCCGGCAACACGCGCTCGATCTTCATGAAGTACGGCGACACGACGAACGTCTCGATCCATCACACGTGGGTGCAGAAGCAGTGGGTGCGCGGGCCGCTCGTCTCGCAGTCGGTCTTCGCCGACATCCGCAACGTGATCGTCGAGGACTGGACGCTGTGGGGCACGCGCTTCGAGCACGACGCATCCGGCAACGTCGTGAGCTCGCTGTTCCTGCTCTCGCCGTACGCGCGGCAGATGGGCGGCAAGACCGGCTCGGCGCTGCGCCTCAACCAATCCGGCTCGGTCTTCACGGCCGGCAACCGCTACGACGGCATCGCCGCCGACGGCGACCAGGGCGACGCCACGGCGCCGCTCCCGGCGCCGCCGGTGACGACGCTCCCGGTCGCGGACATGACCGACCTCGTGCACACGCGCGCGGGCTGCCTCCCGCGCGATCCGGTCGACCAGGGCTACGTCGAACGCAAGGACGGTTGGGATGTAGGCGAGTCCCAGCCGTTCCGACTCGGGCCGGGCGCCTCGTAAGCGCCCGGCCCGACCCTCCCTCCGTGGAAGTCGTCGCGTCGATGCGATAGCGACGGCGCATGCGCCCGACCCGCCCTCCCGACGACCGCCGGGCCCGGCACGAGGCGAGCGGGGAGTGGACGGGGGAGACGTTCTCGGCGCTCCTCGACGCGCGCGCGCGCGACGCCGCCGACCGCGTGTACCTCATCGCGGGATCGCGGGACGGCGATCGCACCTACTCCTTCGGTGACTTGAAGGCGCGTGCCGATCGCATGGCGGTCGCGCTCCGGCGGCTCGGTGTCCGGGCGGGCGACGTCGTCTCCTACCAGCTCCCCAACTGGATCGAGGCCGCGGCGCTCGTCTGCGCCATCGACCGCGTCGGCGCGGTCCAGAACCCGATCATCACGATCTACCGCGAGCAGGAGGTCGGGTTCGCGTGCCGCCAGGCGCGCTCGCGCGTCCTGGTCGTGCCGGGCGTCGTGCGCGGCGTCGACCATCGCGAGCTCGCGCGCACCGTGCAGCAGACCGCGCCCGACCTGGAGCACGTCGTCACCGTGCGCGCCGAGCCCCTCCCCGGCCAACGCGCGCTGGAGCCGCTCGAGGAGACGCCCGCGCAGGCGCTCGCCCCCTCGCCTCTCGGCCCGCACGACGTGTCGGCGATCTTCTACACCTCGGGCACGACCGCCGACCCGAAGGGCGTCCTGCACACGCCGTCGACGCTCGGCGGCATGCTGGCGGGCCACCGCGCGGTCTTCGGCGCACGCGCCGAGGAGCGGAGCATCATCCAGTTCCCGCTCATGCACATCGGCGGCGTGACCATGTTCGTACTCCTCCAGCTCCGCAACGGCTCGAGCACGGTCTTCATGGATGCCTTCGACCCCGCGCTCGCCGTCGATCTCATCGAGCGCTGGCAGGTGACCGGCGCCGGCGGCCCGCCCGCGATCCTGCAGGCGATCATGGCGGCGCCGAACTTCTCGCCCGAGCGGATGCGCTCGGTGCGCACGTCGGGCTCCGGCGCGGCCGACGTGTCGCCCGAGCTCATCCGCACGGTGAAGGAGCGGTTCGGGGCGCTCGTCTACCGCTCGTACGGCATGACCGAGTGCCCGATGACGACGTCGGGGCGCCCCGACGACCCCGAGGAGAAGCTCTTCGAGACCGACGGCCGCGCGCTGCCCGGCGGCACGGTCCGCATCGTCGCCGAGGACGGATCGCCGGTCGCGCCGGGCGTCGAGGGCGAGCTCGAGCTCTATGGCCCGCAACTCTGCGTCGGCTACCTCGACCCGGCGCTGAACGACGTCTTCACCGCCGACGGCTTCATCCGCTCCGGCGACCTCGGCGTCATGGACGCCGAGGGCTTCGTGCGCATCACCGGCCGGCGCAAGGACATCATCATCCGCAAGGGCGAGAACCTCTCCGCGAAGAGCATCGAGGACGACCTCGCGACGCACCCGAAGGTCGTCGAGGTGGCCGTCGTCGGCGCGCCCGATCCGCACAGCGGCGAGCGCGTGTGCGCGTGCGTCGTGCTGCGGCCCGGCGCGGACGGCCTCTCGCTCGCCGAGGTGCGCGACTTCATGAAGGCGCGCGGTGTCATGGTGCAGAAGATCCCCGAGCAGATCGAACTCATGGCGGAGCTGCCCCGCAACGCCACCGGCAAGGTACGCAAAGATCTGCTGCGCGCTCGCCTGCGCACGCGATGAGATCGCGGCGCGGCGAGATCGTCCTCCTGGCCGCGCTGTTCGCGGCCGCGACCATCGCCTGGACGTGGCCGATCGTCACCATGCCGGGACGGGCGTACCTCCAGCCCGTCGCTGCGCCGAACATCCTGCAGCAGGCCGACATCCAGCTCACGACCTGGATGATCGCCTGGACGGGGCACGCGCTGCGGACGAATCCACTCGGGCTGTTCGACGCGAACATCTTCCAGCCGCTGCCCTGGACGCTCGCGTTCTCCGAGCACCTGATCGCGAGCGCGCTGCTCGTGCTGCCGGTCGACGTCGCGTTCGGCAATCCCGTCCTCGACCACAACGTCCTCCTGCTGGCGACGTTCGTGCTGGGCGGCGTCGGCACGGCCCTCCTCTTGCGCGAGCTCGGCGCCTCGCTCCTTCCGGCCGCGCTCGGCGGCGCCCTCTTCGTGTTCACACCGTTCCGCCTGTCGTCGCTCATGCACGTGCAGGTGCTGTCGGCGCAGTGGATGCCGTTCACGCTGCTGGCGCTCCATCGACTGCTCTCCACCGGGCGGCGACGCGCGGCCGTCGCGCTCGGCGTCTGCCTCGCGCTGGAAGCGCTCTCGTGCGTCTACTACCTCTACTTCTTCGGCGCGGCCCTGGGCGTGTTCCTGGTGCTCCACTGGGCGCTTCGCTGCCCCGCCGCCCCCGGCGCGCGGCGCGCGGCTTGGATCGCGATCGCGCTCGCCGCGTCGTGCGTGGGCGCGCTCATGCTCCCCTACCTGCACGCGCGCGAGGTCTACTCCCTCACGCGCATCACCAACCAGGCGCGCTTCCTCGCCCTGCCCGCGATCGTGTTCTTCGGCGGCATCCTGCAACCGCTCGCATCGCCGTACGAGGCGCGGACGATGTTCGGGCTCGGGGCGATCGTGCTCGGGATCGCGGGACTCGCCGGAGGCGCGCGGACGGCCGGAGGCGAACGGCGCACGCCGCTCCTCTATCTGGCCGTCGCGCTCACGGGGATCTTCCTCGCCCTGGGACCGCGCATGTGCCTGTATTCGCCCTGGGCCGCGGGCGTGCCGGGACCATGGGCGCTCCTCGCGCAGGTGGTTCCGGGATGGAGCGCGCTGCGCGCCCCCGCGCGCGCCACGAGCGTCGCGCTCCTCGGGCTCGCCGTGCTGGCCGGGCTCGGCGCCGACTGGCTCGTGCGCCTTGCGCCCGGGCGGCTCGGGCGGGGCGTCGTCTGTGCCGTCCTCGCCGCGATCGTGCTGCACGAGTCGTGGCGCACCCCGCCCCACGCGATCCCCGTGCCGTGGCGGGGCGAGGCACCCGCGGTCTACCGGTGGCTCGCCGCGCAGCCCGCCGATCGCGCCGTCCTCGATCTGCCGCTGGGCATCCCCAGCGTCGACGCGCGCGCGATGGTGCTCTCCGCGTACCACTGGAAGCGCCTCGTGAACGGCTACTCGGGCTTCGCGCCGACGGCGCGCTTCAATCGCCGGCTCGCATTCACGTTCCCGAGCGACGAGAGCCTGCGCACGCTCGACGCGATCGACGTCGAGACGGTGGTCGTCCACACGGCCGACGCACTGCCCGCGCACAAGAGCCTCTGCACCCTACCGCCGGCGCAGCTCCCGCCGGCGCTGCGACGCGTGTACCAGGACGATTCGTCCTGCGTCCTCGCGATCGTGGCCGTCCCTCCGGCGCCGCCGCGTCCAACCGACCGCCCCGTGCCGCTCGCGGGCGCGACGACCGCGACGTCGGACGGCAGCGACGCGTCCAGCGTGATCGATGGCGACGCTGGCACGCACTGGGTGCAGGCGGTGACGAAGAGCGCGCCGGGCTGGCTCGTGGTCAACCTTCCGGCGGAGCACCGGCCGTCGCGCATCGTGCTGCGCCTCGGATCGCATTTCGGCGAGTATCTCCGGGAATACGAGGTCCAGGTCTCGACCGACGGCGCCGCGTGGACGACCGTGCGGGCCGAGCGCTTCGCGCTGCCACCGCTGCGCGACATCCAGCACCGCCCCGACGATCTGCGCATGGAGATCCTCCTCGACCCGCAGGAAGTGGCGCCCGCCTCCCACGTCCGCCTCGTGCGCCCCACCACCTCGGACGCGGGCGACGACCTCGATCTGTGGCCGACGTGGCCGGTGTGGGGCATGCACGAGATCGAGCTCTACGAGTAGCGCGCTCGCCCGCGGGCCCCGCGCCTGCTAGCGTCCTTGCGGGGTGGAGGAGCGGCGACAGGGGTTCGTGGCGGCGATGACGTCGTGGCGCACGGCGTCCGTTTCGCTGCTGTCGTTCTCGTCGGGTCTGCCGCTGGGGCTCGTGTGGCTCGCGATCCCCGACTGGATGCGCTCGATCGGCGTCGACATCCGCGTCGTCGGCCTCCTGACGCTCGCGCAGGCGCCGTGGAGCTTCAAGATGCTCTGGTCGCCGCTGATGGATCGCTACGTGCCGCCGTTTCTCGGCCGGCGGCGCGGCTGGGCGGCGATCTGGCAGGTCGTCCTGCTCTGCCTCACGTTCGGGCTGGCGGGGCTGGGCCAGCACCCCGACACGCCGTGGGTCGTCGGTGCCCTCGTCCTGGCGATCGCGTTCGCATCGGCGTCGCAGGACATCGCCGTCGACGCGTACGCGGTGGAGGTGCTGCGTCCCGACGAGCAGGGCGTCGCC
This sequence comes from Candidatus Eisenbacteria bacterium, assembly GCA_035577985.1. Classification (NCBI taxonomy): domain Bacteria; phylum Candidatus Eiseniibacteriota; species Candidatus Eiseniibacteriota bacterium. The sequence goes on along the minus strand of DATJZY010000092.1, from coordinate 8,064 downwards.
GTGGGCGCGCGGACGGCGCTCTATCGCGCGGCCATGTTCGTCGCCGGTGGGCTCAGCATCACGCTCGCGACGCACCTCGGATGGCCGGTCGTGAACATGATCCTCGCGGGCCTCTACCTGCCGATGCTGGTCGTGACGTGGCTCGCGCCCGAGCCCGAGCGACAGCCGGCGCCGCCGCGCACGCTGCGCGAGGCGATCTGGCTCCCCTTCCTGGGCTTCCTGTCGCGCCACCGCGCGCTCGAGATCCTCGCCTTCGTCATGTTCTACAAGCTCGCCGACAACCTGGCGCAGGCGCTCACGCGCCCGTTCCTGGTCGACATGGGCTACAGCGGCGACGACCGCGGCGTCGCGCTCGGAACGGTCGGGCTCGCCGCCACGCTCGGCGGAACGTTCTTCGGCGGCGCGGCGACGAACCGGCTCGGGCTCGGGCACGCGCTCTGGGTGTTCGGCGTCCTGCAGAGCGTCGCCAACCTGGGCTACTGGGTCGTCGCGCAGAGCCCCGTGAATCGCCCGCTCATGTACGGCGCCATCGGCTTCGAGCAGCTCCTCTCCGGCATGGGAACGGGCGCCTTCTCGGTGCTGCTCCTGCGCCTCACGCAGCGACGGTTCTCGGCGACGCAGTTCGCGCTCTTCTCGAGCCTGTTCGGCCTGCCGCGCATCGTCTCGGGCCCCGTGAGCGGCTTTCTCGTCGACGCCATGGGCTGGTCGTCGTTCTACCTCCTGACGATCGCCTGCGGCATCCCGGGCCTCGTGTTCCTCGCCCGCTTCGTGCCGCCCGGTACGAAGGAGCCGGAGTTCACGATCGAGCCGCCGGCGCGTGGCGAGCCGCTGGGCCCGCTCGCACTGGCCGCGCGCGGGGTCGCGGGAGCGTTTGCAGCCGCCGCAACGGGCGCCGCCGTCCTCGCGACGCTGCCGTGGGTCAAGGGGACGCCCTACCTCGACGCGCTCGCAGGGCTCGTCCGGCCCGCCGATCCCCTCGGCTGGCTGACGACGGGCGGGCTGGTGGCGTTCGGGCTCATCGCCGGTCTCTTCGTCGCCGCGGCCGCGGCGGCGAGGCACGGCGCCGCGCCGCCCGACGACCCGCCGCCTTCGGGAGCAGTCGCCTAGTGTCACATCGCGCCGACGTGCTCCGTCGAGGTGTCGCCGAAACCATCGCAACCGCGCTGCTGGTCGCCGCCGTCGTCGGATCGGGCATCATGGGCGAACGGCTCGCGGGTGGTAACGTCGCCGTCGCCCTTCTCGCAAACACGCTGGCGACCGGCGCCGCGCTGGTGGCGCTGATTCTCACCTTCGCCGACGTCTCCGGCGCGCATATGAACCCTGTCGTCACGGTCGCCGGGGCCGTCCAGGGCGCGCTTCCTTGGAGAGGTGTAGCCAGTCGCGCAGTCGGCCGGCGATCTCGTCGCGCGTGCGCCGGAAGGCCGCGAGTCGCAGCTCTTCCGACCCTCGCACGCGGCTCGGATCGTCGAGCTCCCAATGAAGGACTTCGCGCGCGACGGGATAAATGCGTGGGCAGGACTCGGCAGCCTGCGCGCACACCATGATCGCAGTGCGGATGCTCGCCTTTCCGAGGATGCTATCGACGCTCTTCGACCGAAGCCCCTCGGTGGCGATTCCAGCTTCCTCGAGGACCCTCAGGGTCAGCGGGTGCACCGTGCTCGGTTCGGTGCCGGCGCTGCACGCGCGGTAACGGTCCCCTGCCAGGTGGCGGAGCAACGCCTCCCCCATCTGGCTCCGCGCCGAGTTGTGGGTGCAGAGAAAGAGCACACACGGCTTGTCGGTCGCCATCGCCTACCTCCCGGTGAGGCCTGCCTCATACCCCCCCTTTGACTCGACAAGTCGATTGGTTTAAGTATTTAAACGTATGGACGCGATGGCCTCCACCGAATCACCGGCCGAAGAGCTCCGCGAGCTCGGGCGCTTCCTCACCGCCCTCGGTGATCCGGCGCGCCAGCAGATCCTGCTGCTCCTCTCCCGCAAGCGCCTGAATGTCGGCGAGCTCGCCGAGCGCTTCCATCTCTCGAGGCCGGCGGTCTCGCACCACCTGAAGGTGCTGCTCCACGCCGGCATCCTCGTCCAGGAGCGCGACGGTCGCGAGCGCGTCTATCGCGTCGACGCCACGAAGTGCCGGCGCTTCGTCGACCGCCTGCGAACCTTCGTCGCCACCTGCTGCAGCGGCAAGGCCTGCTGCTAGCCGAACCAAAGAAGGAGAACCCCATGGCCCAGAACACGTTCCACGTCGCCCTCTACGTCGACGACATCGACGCCGCCGTCGGTCGCTACAGGAAGATCCTCGGCATCGAGCCCGCGAAGGTGCGACACGACTACGCCAAGTTCGAGATCGCCGATCCGCCGGTGATCCTCTCCCTCAACCGCGGCGGGGAGCCGGGCAAGCTCTCCCACCTGGGCATCCGCTATCCCGGCACCGGCGACGTCGCGAGCGAGAGCATCCGGACGAAGAACGAGGGGCTCGAGATCTTCCGCCAGGAGAACGCCACCTGCTGCTACGCCAAGGCGGACAAGTTCTGGGTCCGCGACGCGAATGGCGTGCCGTGGGAGATGTACACGCTCCTCGAAGACGTTCCGGCCCAGACGGCCGCCGACGCGGAGCTGCGGGCCTTCCTCGCCCAGGAGCGCTGCTGCGTGCCACAAGACGCCTGATCGCATAGAGGAGGCGCATGGCGAACGTACGGTTCGAAGTGGACGGCCCGGTTGCCGTCGTCACCATCGATCGACCGGAGGTACGCAACGCCGTCGATGGCCCGACGGCGGCGGAGCTCGCCGACGCCTTCCGGCGCTTCGATCGCGACGACGCGCTCGCCGTCGCCGTGCTGACGGGGAGCAAGGGCGCCTTCTGCGCCGGCGCGGATCTGAAGGGCGTCTCCGATGGTCGTGGCAACCGGGTGGTCGAAGAGGGCGACGGCCCGATGGGTCCGTCGCGCATGCTCCTCTCGAAGCCGACCATCGCCGCGGTCGAAGGGCACGCGGTCGCCGGCGGGCTGGAGCTGGCCCTGTGGTGCGATCTCCGCGTCGCCGCGGAGGACGCGGTCTTCGGCGTCTTCTGCCGGCGATGGGGCGTTCCGCTGATCGACGGCGGCACGATCCGCCTGCCGCGCCTCATCGGCCACAGCCACGCGCTCGACATGATCCTCACCGGCCGCCCCGTCTCGGGCGAGGAGGCGCTGCGGATGGGGCTCGCGAACCGTCTTGTCCCGAAGGGCACGGCGCTCGCCGCGGCGGTCGCGCTCGCGAAGGACCTCGCGAAGTTTCCGCAGAAGTGCATGCGAGCCGACCGGCTCTCATCCTACACGCAGTGGAACCTCCCGATCCCCGACGCCCTCCTCTCGGAGACCCGCTGCGGGGTCGAGGTCGTCAAGTCCGGCGAGACGCTCGCCGGCGCCACCCGTTTCGCCAAGGGCGCCGGACGTCACGGCAAGTTCGAGTAGCGTCCTCAGAGCGAGGCGTACACCGCGTCGACGAGCGCCTCGGTGCGCGGATTCTTCCAGCGCGGCCCCGGCAGGTTCATCGTGTAGCCGAACGCGAGCCGCGCGTCCGGGTCGGCGAAGCCGAGCGATCCGCCGGTGCCGAAGTGACCGAAGCTCCGCGGGTTCGTCCCGAACGGCCGCGACGGCTGCGACAGCTGGAACCCGAGCCCGAAGCGCGACGGCCGGCCGACGACGGCGTCGATGCCGGCGGAGGCCTCGGCGATCGCTTCGTCGATCGTGGTGCTCCGCAGGAGCCTCACGCCGTCCACCGCGCCCCCGCAGGCGAGCGGGGCGTAGATGCGGGCGACGGCGCGCGCGTTGCCGTGCCCGTTGGTCGACGGCATCTCGGCGGCGCGCCACGCCCGCGTGTTGACGGTGCCGAAGCCCGAGATGCCGGAGGGATTCACGTACACGCGCTCGAGGAGGAGCCGCCGCTGCGGATCGGCCCCGGCCTCGGGCGGGTCGGCGGCGACCAGGAAGTCGGCGAGCCCGCGATCGTCGTCGGGCAGGAGGTGATCGGCGATGCGCTCGTCGTGCTCGGGGCCGATGCCGAAGTGGAAATCCGCTCCCAGCGGCCCGGCGACGCGGTCCCGAAAGAATGCGCCGAACCTTTCCCCGCTCGCGCGGCGCACGATCTCGCCGACGAGGAACCCGAACGTGTTCACGTGATAGCCGTGCCGCGATCCGGGCTCCCACCACGGCCCGTCCGCCGCCAGCGCCGAGGTCATGAGCGGCCAGTCGTACATCGCGAGCGGCGGCAGCTCGCGATGGATCGCCGGCAGGCCGGCGCGATGGGCTAGCACCGTGCGCACCGTGATCCCGCCCTTGCCCTCCGCCGCGAGCTCGGGCCAGTAACGCGCGACCGGCGCATCGAGATCGACGACTCCGGCGTCCACCAGGAGCAGCAGCGCGAGCGTCGCCATCCCCTTCCCGGCCGAGAACACGTCGACGATGGTGTCGCGGCGCCACGGCCGCGTGCGCGCGAGGTCCGCCCATCCTCCCCACAGGTCGACGACGGGTCGGCCGTCGATCGTGACGGCGACCGCGGCGCCGACCTCGCCCCGCGCGCGGAAGCTCTCCTCGAACGCGGTGCGCACGGCGGCAAACCGCGCATCGCACGATCCGCCGATCTCGGGAACGTCGCCCACCGCGACGAGCCTAGCGGTCCGCCGCGGACAACTGAACTACCTCTGCAGCTCCTGGAGCGCGGCGGCCGCGGCCTCGTCGGAGGGATCGAGCTGGAGCGCGCGCGTGAGGGCGCCCATCGCGAGCGAGTCCAGCCCCTGGCGCTCGTAGTTGAGCCCCAGGTGGTAATGGGCCGACGCGTCGTCCGGGTTCGCCTCCACCACCTTCTCGAAGCACTCGATCGCCGGGCCGTACTCGTCCTGGCGCTCGCGGATGATGCCGAGGTGGTACCACGCGATCACGTACTCGGCGTCGGCGGCGAGCGTCGCCTCGAAGGCCTGTGCGGCCTCGTCGAGCCTGCCCAGGTGGAAGAGTGCGATCGCGAGACGGAAGTGCGCGGGGGCCGAAAAGGGATTCAGCTGGATCGCCCGGCGCGACGACGCGACGCAGTCGGCCATGGCGCCGCGTCGGTAGTGGCAGAGCGCGAGCTGGAAGTGCGCCGCCGGCATGGTGTCGTCGAGCTGCACCGCGCGCGAAAACGCGCGGACGGCGTTCCCGACCTGTCCCAGATGGTAGTACGCGGCGCCGAGGTTGAAGTGTGCAGTCGAGTTGTCGGGGTACGCCTCGACCAGCTTCACGTAGTGATCCCGGATCCGTTCGGCGGGATTCGTCGCCAGGTCCTGCTCGCCGGCCGCGACCTTGATCGGCCGCCCGCAGTGCTTGCAGTAGTTGTGGTCCGCGGCGTTCGCGACGCCGCAATCCGGACAAGCCGTCATGCCGGTCGACGTCATGAGCCATGTTCTGCCCCTTCGGTGGCAACCGTCAAGATGCTTGACTCCGTGCCGCCCGGCCCGCCAACTGCTCCCATGTCCTACGATCCGTTCCGGCGCGGGCCCTTTGCGGTGGGGGTCCGCAGCGCGGGCCTGGTCGATGCGGAGCGCGACCGCCCACTCCCCATCGAAGTCTGGTACCCCGCCGACGACGCGCACGCCGGCGCCGACCTCGCCGACGACACGAAGGATCGCTACGAGCTCTACCCCGGCTTGCCGGCCCTCACGCAGGATGCCGTGCGCGATGCGACCCCGCGTCGCGATCGCTTTCCACTGGTCGGGTTCTCGCACGGCTTCGGCGCGCACCGCCGCCAGTCGACGTTCCTCTGCACCCATCTCGCGAGCCATGGCTACGTGGTCGCGGCCGTCGACCATACGGGCAACACGACGCTCGACATCCTGGAGCTGCGCCGCACCGTCCGCAAAGGCGACGGATCTCAGCCGAAGGGCCTGCTCGCCACCTTCATGGACGCGCGACCGCGCGACGTCGGCTTCCTCTTGGATCGCGTCCTCGACGGGACGGCGGGCGACGTCGCTGCCCTCGTCGACGCCGATCGCATCGCGATGTCGGGGCACAGCTTCGGTGGCTGGACGACCCTCGCCGCGGTGGGCCGGGATCGCCGCATCCGCGCCGCGCTGCCGCTCGCGCCGGCCGGCGGGGCGAACGCATTCCGGACGAACCCGTTTCGCGACGCCCTGGACCTCGATTGGGATCGCGAGGTGCCGACGTTCTTCCTGGTCGCCGAGCGCGACACGATGCTCCCGCTCGCCGGCATGCGGGAGCTGTTCGACCGCACGCCCTCGGCGGGGAAGCGCATGGTCGTGCTCGAGAACGCCGACCACATGCACTTCTGCGACAATGCCGAGCAGGTGCACGAGATGTTCCGCCTGCTGCCGCCGCCGGGCGGCTTCGAGGCGGTCGCGAAGGCGACCCCACCCATGGCCGATCTGTGCCCGCCCGAGCACGCCTACGACGTGGCACGCGGTCTCGGCCTCGCGCACCTGGACGCGGCTCTCAAAGCGAACGACGACGCCGCGCGCCTGTTGGCCGGCGATCTGCGCGGTCTCATGTCCGCGCGCGGCGTCCGCGTCGCCGTCCATTGCACCGCGGCGACTTGAGAGTCTCCGCCCGGGCGCGCATTGTGGCCCCGGAGGAGGGTGGCATGGTGATTCGTCTCCTTGCCCTGGGGGTGGCGGTCGGGATCGGCGTCGCGCGCGCGGACGTGCAGCGCATCGCCCCGGGTACCGGTCTCCAGAACGCGGTCGTCGTCGACACCGGCGCGAACGGCATCTGCGAGACGGCCGCAGTGCGGGGCGATCTGCAGGCGGGCACCGTGGGCGGCGGCGCGATGAATCGGCCGGAGCTGCGCTGCGGCCCGAACCGCGACGTCGAGACGGCGGCGCAGGGCGACGACGTCCAGCTGATCGCCGTCGGCGGCGTGTGCCGGAACAACGCCGTCATCATCGACACGGGCGCGAACGGCATTCCGGAGACCATCCCGCTCGGCGACGACGTCTACGTTGGCGGCATCGCGCTCGGCGTGCCGCCGGCCAACGCGCCCTGCGTCGTCGCCGGCGCCGACGGCATCGCACAGACGGCGGCGCCCGGCGGCGACGACCAGGTGCTCATCGTGACCGGTCGGGCCGAGCCCAACACCGACGTCGTCCGCTGCGGTCCAAACGGCGTCGCCGAGACCAGCGCCAACAACGTCGCCGCCGGCGACGACGTGCAGGTGATCCCGATCGGGATGGCGTGCGCACAGGGCCAGGCGGTCGTCGACTCGGGCGCCGATGGGATCGCGACCACGCGCGCGCAGGGCGCCGACCTCCGCATCGAGCTGGCACGGCCGGTGCGCCTCGTGGTCGACGCCAGGCGGCCGAGCGCATCCCGCCGTCTCAAGTTCCTCGTGCGCAACGTCGAGTTCGGTGCCACGGCGCCGAGCGCGCGCGCCTTCCGCCTGCGTGCCACGGGCGGGAGCTGCCCCGGCGGCACCGTGACGCAGATCGACGCCGACCCGCGCACGCCGGGCCTGCAGGCGACCGCACCCGTCGGCCTCGGCAAGAGCGCCAAGGCGACGCTCGTCGCCACCATCCGGCTCGAGAACGTGACGACCGTCGACAAGAAGAATCCCTATCGGTGCTCCTTCGACGTCTCCGCGGTCGCGTTCGACACCGACCCCGACGTCGATGATGCGGCGAACGACGACGCGAACACTACGCCGGTGCTGCTGGAAGTCCTGGACAAGAGCGACCTGCAGAAGCGGTAGGCGGTGACGCTCGGGGCGTCGGTCCGGGGAGGTCGGGGGACGGGGCTTCGGCTTCGGCTACGCCGCGCGAGAACACATAGGGAGCGTCTCGGCCTTCACGTAGCGTCGCGCCGCTTCGCAGGCGCCTCCGCCCCGTCCCCCGACCTCACCGACTCGCGACCGGGCGTCTCGCTGGCGCCTCGGTCGTCGTGCCGCGACGTTCAGCACCGACGTAGGCTTCGCTTCCTCCACACCGACACAGACGTCGACGACGTGGGCAAACGCGACTCGGCGCCGTGCGAATTGGTTGGGGAGCGATGTCGTGGCGTCGGTGGGGAATGCGTCGGTGGACTATTGTGGCGCGAGGGCGGGGGCAAG
>DATJZY010000091.1 GCA_035577985.1 Candidatus Eisenbacteria bacterium | reverse complement strand
CGCGATGCCCCTCACGGAAGAGCACCATGGCGTCCTCGACGAGCCGGTTGAGATCCTGGCGCGTGTGCGCACCCGCCGGCATCCGCGCGAAGGTCGAGAACTCGTTCACCAGGGCCTTCAGCTCCTCGACCTGCTGGATGATCGTCCGCGTACAGTCCTCGAAGACGGTTCCGCCGTCCTCCAGCTGGGCGGCGTAGCGGCGCCGGAGGCGCTGCGCCGAGAGCTGGATCGGCGTGAGCGGGTTCTTGATCTCGTGCGCGATGCGGCGCGCGACCTCGCGCCACGCCTCCATGCGCTCGACGCGCAGGAGGTGCGTCACGTCCTCCAGGAAGAGCACCACGCCCTGGGGCGTGCCGGCCTCGTCGACGAGCCGCGTCCCGGTGAGCAGCGCCGCCACCTCGCGCCCGTCGCGCGCGAGCTCCAGATGGCGCTCGACCGAGGCGTACGGCGGCATGGCCGTGTCGTCGTGCACGAGGTCGGCCACCATCTCGCGGATCTCGCCGTGGGAGGGCGACGCGAACACCTCGGCGAGGCGCCGGCCGACCGACGCCGCGGCCGACACGCCGAGAAGCGAGGCGGCGGCGCGGTTCATGGTCGTGATGCAGCCCGTGGCGTCCGTCGAGACGACGCCGGCGGTGATGTTCGCGAGCACGATCTCCAGGTAGCGGCGGCGCGCGTCGAGCTCGGTGCGGTTGCGCTGCAGGTCCGAGGTCATGTGGTTGAAGGCCGTGACCAGGGTGCCGATCTCGTCGTCGCCCTCGCCGGGGATGCGCTGGTCGAGATCGCCGTGCGCGACCGCGCGCGTGCCCTCGGCCAGGCGCTGGATCGGCACGGTGATGCCGCGCGCGACGTAGAACGCGACCCAGGTAGCGGAGAAGAGCACGACCGCCGTCACGAGCAGCAGCATGATCGTGTAGTTGGTCGTGATCGGCCGGCGCTGCACCTTCAGGCGCAGGTACTGCCGGAACGACTCGTCGATCGCCGCGCGCCGCTTCATGACGCTCTTCGGGACGAGCGCATCGACGACGACGACGCCCCGCACGTGCCCGTCGATCGTGATCGGCGTGGCGGCCCGGATGATGTCGCCCTCGCCGAGCGTCTCGACGTTCGTCCCCTCCTTGCCTGCGAACGCCTCGCGCACGAAGGCGGAGAACGGCTCCACGCCGAGCTTCCCGGTGAGCTCGGGGCGGCGGGCCCGCGCCAGGCTGTCGCCGTCGGCGAAGACCTCGATCAGGTCCACCTGGTAGTCGTCGCGGCGGGCGGTCAGGAATTCCTTCAGGCGACCACGCCGGTCGGGCGCGAGGAGCCCGTGGGTCACGACCTGCGCCGCGGTCTTGCGCGCGAAGCCGAGCGAGTCGCTCGCCAGGTCCTGGTAGTACGCCTGGGCGACGTCGAGCGAGCCCTCGAGCGCCTTCTCGACCTGGCCGTCGAACCAGCGCTCGATCGAGTTCGACATCAGGACCTGGGCCGTGACGAAGAGCAGCGTCGTCGGCAGGAGCGCGATCGCCACGAAGGCGACGACGAGCCGCGTGCGGAGGTGGGAGCCCAGGATCCGCTGCCGCCGGTCCAGGACGAGCTTCGCGATGTTCCGTCCGACCAGGAACACCAGCAGCACCAGCAGGATCAGGTTCACCTGCAGGAGGCCGACGATGATGGCGTCGCTCATCGTCCCGCCGACGCCGCCGCCGGGCGGCCTCGTCTCGAAGATCGCCAAGAGGACGACCGCCAGCCCGGTCGCCAGGATGACCCAGCCTTCGCGCCAGCGCCGACGCCCCCCCACCTGCGGATCCTCCGCAGGCCCCGACTCGGACCGCTCCCGCATGGGAAGGCGCGATGATAGGGGGCGATGCCGTTGAAGGCAAGGCGGATCCATTCGCCTAACTCACTGAAAAGACGAAGATCTCGCGATCAGCGACGGAAGAGGACCTTCACGATCAGCGACAGCACGACGCTCACCACAAGACAGGTGACGATGGGGAAGTGGAAGGACCAGTCGTTGCGCTCGACGTTGATGTCACCCGGCAGCCGCCCGAGCCACGGCACCTTCGCGCCGAGCAGGAGCACGAGGCCGAGCACCGCGATGGCGAGGCCCGCCACCACCAGCATGCGGCCGAGGTCACTCACGACGCCGAGCATGCGCCCGGCGCGTGGGTTCGTCCACCCGGGCTACTTCGGGCTGGAGAACTTCTTCAAGGCCGCGTCCATGCCGGCCAGCACGGAGGCAGGGTCCTTCTCGTCGTAGAAGTACTTGAACTTGTCGCGCGGCGCGTGGAGCTCGGCGTCGAGGGCGCCGTCGGGGGCGAGGAACATCGTGCGCGGGATGTAGCCGCCGTCCGGGGCGTACTTCGCGACCTGGTCCTTGTCCTTGTCCTGATCGAGCCGGATCATCACGAACTTCTTCGACAGATCGACCACCTTCGCGTCGCTGAACACCTTCGAGTAGTTCGCGCAGTGCGGGCACCACTCGGTGTAGACGATGAGGCAGATCGGCCTCTTCTCCTTCTTGGCCAACGCCAGGCCCTCGTCGAGGCTCTTCCAGGCGATCGCCTTGTCGTTCCAGTCGTGCGCGCCCGCCGACGCCGCCATGGCGACGACGAGCGCGGCGACGGCGAAGAGACGAGTCATCACAGGAGCCTCCCTTGCTGGCCGGGTTCCGGAGGTTGCGTCCCGGCGCGGCGGCCGAAGTAGCCGTATGCGATCGCCGTCGCAACGCGGCCCTTCGGGGTCCGGGCGAGGAAACCCTCCTGGATGAGGAAGGGCTCGTAGACGTCCTCGATCGTGTCCCGCTCCTCGCCGATGGCGGCGGCGAGCGTGTCGAGGCCTACCGGACCGCCCGCGAACTTGTCGATGATGGCGAGCAGGAGCGCACGATCCATCTTGTCGAAGCCCGCTTCGTCGACCTCGAGGAGCCGCAGCGCGCCGCGTGCGACGTCCTGCGTGATGCGGCCGTTCGCGCGCACCTGCGCGTAGTCGCGCACCCGCCGCAAGAGGCGGTTCGCGATTCGTGGCGTGCCGCGCGAGCGGCGCGCGATCTCGCCGGCCCCGTCCGGGTCGAGGGGCACGTCCAGGATGCGTGCCGAGCGCGCGAGGATGCGTTCGAGCTCGGCCGTCGCGTAGAAGTCCAGGCGGAAGGTCGCGCCGAAGCGGTCACGCAGCGGCGAGGTCAGGAGGCCCGCTCGAGTGGTCGCGCCGACCAGGCAGAAGGGCTTCAGCGGGAGCTTCAGCGAGCGCGCCGTCGGGCCCTGACCGACGACGATGTCGAGCTGGAAGTCCTCCATCGCCGGGTAGAGCGTCTCCTCGACGACGTGGTTCAGGCGATGGATCTCGTCGACGAAGAATACCTGTCCGCGATCGAGGTTCGTGAGCAACGCCGCGAGATCGCCGGGCCGCTCGAGCACCGGCCCCGAGGTCGGGCGGAGCCCGGTCGCGAGCTCGTTGGCGATGACGTTCGCGAGCGAGGTCTTGCCGAGGCCGGGCGGGCCGCAGAGCAGGATGTGGTCCAGCACGTCGCCGCGTGCGCGCGCGGCTTCGATCTGCACGCGCAGGTTCTCGCGCAGCGGCTCCTGGCCCACGTACTCGTCGAGCGTGCGCGGACGCAGCGGCGCCTCGACGAGGCTGTCCTCCTCGTACGCCTCGGGGACGATCGGGCTGTCGTCCGGGCGCTTCACCCGCCCGCGAGCCCCCGCAGCGCCGCGCGGATCACGTCCTCGAGCGGCGCGCCCTCCGTCCGAACCTTCTTCACCACGCTCTCGGCCTCGGCGCGCTTGTAGCCCAAATTGACGAGCGCCGACACCGCCTCGTCGGCGACACCGCCGAGCGTGGTCGCGGGTATCGCGGTGGGCGCGTGCCCGTTCGCCAGCGCCGCGGCCGCGGCCCGGCACTCGACCACGACGCGCTCGGCGAGCTTCTTGCCGACGCCGGGAATCGACTGGAGGCGGCCGACGTCGCCGGCGGCGATGACCCCGGCCAGCTCGGGCGCCGGCATGCCCGAGAGCACCGCGAGCGTCGTGCGCGGCCCGAGCCCCTTCACCTTGCGCAACAGGTGGAAGAGCGTGCGCTCGCCCTCCCCTGCGAATGCAATGAGCTCGATCGCGTCCTCGCGCACCTCGGTGTGGACGAGCAATCGCACCGCCGCGCCGAGCGCCGGCAGCGCCGTGAACGTCTGGAGCGAGACCAGGGCCACGTAGCCGACGCCCTGCACGTCGACGACGACCCGATCGGGCGCCTTCTCCGCGAGCGTGCCCGCGAGCCGGGCGATCATTCGTGTCGCTCCGCCGCGCGTCGCGAACGAGCACTGCGCTCGGCGCGCGCGATCGCCGCCTCGAGCGGCGCCTGCTGGAGATGGCAGAGCGCGACCGCGAGCGCGTCGGCCGCGTCGGCCGGCGGGCGGACACCGAGCCGCAGGATCGCCGTGACGCCGCGACCGACCGTCTCCTTGTCGGCGCGCCCGTGTCCGACGGCGGCCAGCTTCACCGCCGCGGGCGCGTACTCGTGCACCCGGAGGCGCGCCGCCGCCGCGGCCGCGAGCACGACGCCGCGCACCTCGCCGATGCGGAACGCGCTCTGCACGTTGTGGGCGACGAAGTTGCGCTCGAGCACGAGCGCGTCGGGCGTCCAGGTGCGCGCCAGCGCCAGGCACTCGACGTGCAGCCGGGCGAGACGATCGGCCAGCGTGTCGGTGGTGCCGAGGCGGATCGTGCCGCTGGCGAGCTCGCGGAACCCCGCGCCCGCGTGCTCGACCACTCCCCAACCCGTCACCCGGCTACCCGGGTCGATCCCGAGCGCCCTCACGCCACCTCCCAACCTCAGGCGGACAGTTGCTCGAGCTCCTCCGCCGCGATGTCCATGTTGGACGACACGGTCTGCACGTCGTCGTTGTCCTCGAGCGCTTCCAGGAGCTTCAGCAGCGTCTGCGCCGCCTGCCCGCTCACGGTCACGGTCGACGACGGCATCATCGTCACCTCGCCCGACGCGAGCGTGATGCCGGCCGCGGTGAGGGCCTGGCGCACGTCCTCGAACCCCTCCGGCGTCGTCAGCACCTCGAGGATGTCGCCCGCCTCGCGGACGTCCTCGGCGCCGGCCTCGAGTGCCACCTCCATCACCTTGTCCTCGTCGACGTCCTTGCGCTCGACGGTGATGAGCCCGCGCTTCGAGAACAGGTACCCGACGCTCCCCGTCGCCCCCATGTTGCCGCCGTGCTTGGTGAGGATGCTGCGCAGCTCGGCGACGGTGCGGGTGCGGTTGTCGGTCACCACCTGGACGAGGAGCGCGACGCCGCCGGGTCCGTAGCCCTCGTAGGCGATCTCCTCGTAGGTCACGCCTTCGAGCTCGCCGGTCCCCTTCTTGATCGCGCGCTCGATGTTGTCGTTCGGCATGCTGTTCTGGCGTGCCGTCAGCACCGCCGTGCGCAGGCGAGGGTTACTGTTGAGGTCGCCGCCCCCCATGCGGGCCGCGACGGTGATCTCCTTGATGAGCTTGGTGAAGATCTTCCCGCGCTTGGCGTCCTTCGCGGCCTTCTTGTGCTTGATCGTGCTCCATTTGGAATGACCGGACATGATGCCTCCGAGGGGCGCCGCGCGGGCCCAACGGAGGTCCGCTAGCACGGTCGCGAATGGGGAACAACCTCGCGAGCTTGCGCCTGCGACTGCGCGCGACATAATGGCACGCGGATGCGGTGGTGGGGTCGGATCGGCGTGGTGGCGGCGCTGGTCGTCGTCCAGGCGTGCTCGCTCACGAAGCCCGTGGCCCCGCCCGTCAGCGACGGCCGGCAGGAGGGCGTCGCGTCGTGGTACGGTCCGGGCTTCCACGGCAAGCGCACCGCCAACGGCGAGGTCTACGACCAGTACGAGCTGACGGCGGCGCACACGACGCTCCCCCTCGGGACCCGCGTCATGGTGACGAGCCTCACCAATGGCCGCGCGGTCGAGGTCCGCATCAACGATCGAGGCCCGTTCGTCGGCGGCCGCGTGATCGACCTCTCCTACGCGGCGGCGCGCATCATCGGCATGATCGGTCCGGGTACCATGCCGGTGCGGGTCGAGGTCATCGGAGGAGCGCCGGTCGCCATCGCCTCGCGCCGGCCCGCGCCGCCCGTGGTGCGCGAGCGCGCACGGCCGATCGAGCCGCCTCCCGCCCCCGCGCCGGTCGTGGCCAAGGCCCCCGTCGCCGAGCCGCCCCCGCCTCCGGAGCCGCGCGGAGCCTACACGGTGGTCGTGGCGACGCTCTCCGACGCGGGCAAGGCCGAGCACCTGCGCAGCCGCATCGCGCTCAAATTCCCCGACGCACAGGTGAGCCAGGTCGACGTCGGCCGCGATCGCTACTACCGCGTCCACGTCGGGCCGTACGCCTATCGCGGCGTCGCGGTCGCGCGCGCCGAGCTCGTGAACCGGTTCGGCTACCCGGCGGTCATCGCGGACGAGACGCGATGAGCCGCATCACCGCCGCGCTCGCGCTCGCGAGCGTCGCGATCGCCTGCGGCCCCGGGCCGGTCGTCCGCCACGGTGCGATCAACCAGCCCGCGCTGACGTCGATCGAGCAGGGTCTCCAGGGGGTGCGCGGGCTCCGCTTCACGGCGCCCGTGCCCGGGCGCGTGCTCGACCAGGCCGGTGTCGCCGCGCTCATCCGCAGCGAGCTCGATCGGGAATACCATCCCGGCGATCTCGAGCGGCTCTCGGCCGTCTACGGGCGCCTGGGGCTCCTCCCGCCGGGGACGAGCCTACGCCCCCTTCTCGAGCAGCTCTACGGCGATCAGATCGCGGCGCTCTACGATCCGCGCACCAAGACGCTCGCGCTCGCCTCGGGCGCCCTCGACGACCGCCCGCTGAGCATCCGCGTCATGGGGTTTCTCACCGGTCGCGACGTGCTCGGCGAGATGCTGGTCGCCCACGAGCTCACGCACGCGCTGCAGGATCAGCACTTCGGCCTGCCGACGACGGCGCCTCCGATCACGAACGCGGACGGTGATCGGCTGATCGCCCGTCGCGCCCTGCTGGAAGGCGACGCGACCCTCGCCTCGATCGCCTACGTGCGCGGCGGCGATCTCGACCAGGCGACCGTCCTGCAGCTGCTCGAGGAGGTCGCCGGCATCCCCGACGAGCTGGCGGCGCGCTTCCCCGACATCCCGGAGGTGATCCGCACCGGCCTCGCCTTCCAGTACAACCAGGGGACGTCGTTCGCGGCGGCAGCATACCTGCGCGGCGGCTGGCGCGCGGTCGACGACGCCGAGCGCGATCCGCCGGCGTCGACCGAGCAGGTCCTGCACCACCAGAAGTACTTCGACGAACGCGACCCGCCGGCGCAGATCACGCTCGGCGGCACCGACGAGCTCGAGCGACGGAGCTGGACGCCGATCGTCGAGGACACGCTCGGCGAGCTCGACGTGCGGATCCTCCTCGCGACGGTCGCTCCACAAACCGCCGCGGGCGCGGCCGCGGGCTGGGCCGGCGATCGCTTTCGTGCCCTCGCGCGCGGCGACGACGTGACCGTCGTCTGGCTCACGGTCTGGGACACGCCGGCCGACGCGAGCGAGTTCGCGGGCGCGCTCCCGCCCGTCCTGCCCGCCGCCGGCATCGAGCGGCGCGAGTCGCGCGTGCTGGTGACGATCGGCCCGGCCGCGGGCACGATCGCGCCGCGCGTCTGGTCGCGCTCGACGATGCGCGCGTCCTAGCAGGCGAGCTCGAAGCGCTCGCCCGGCGCTTCGCGGACCCGCCCCTCGGCAATGAGTTTGTCCAGGTGCGCCCGCACCGTGAGGCCGGCCATGCCGTGCAGGATCGCCCGGACGTCGGCATAGAGCAGCGCGACGATGTCGGGGATGCGGTCGGTCCCGCCGCCGAGCGCGGCGACGATCTGCTCCTCGCGCATCAGCCGGTGCGCGCGGTACTCGGCGATCGCCTCGTACGGGCGATCGATGGGACGGCCGTGGCCCGGAAAGATCGTCGCGAGGTCGAGCGTCGCGAGGCGCTCGAGCGAGGCGAAGTAGGCGCGCATGTCGCCGTCGGGGGGTGCGATGACCGTCGTCCCGGTCGACAGGATCGTGTCGCCCGTGAAGAGCCACCGGCGCTCGGGCTCGTAGAAGCAGCAGTGACCCGATTCGTGCCCGGGCGTGTGGACGACTCGCAGCCGCCCGCCCGGGTACGTCACCTCGTCCCCGTCGTCGAGCAGGCGCTCGGGCGCGAGGGCGTGGCCGTTCACCGTCGCGTTCGCATGACGGCGATGGACGGCGATCGGCACGTCCCAGGTGCGCCGGGCTTCGAGCGCGCCGCCCACGTGATCGGGGTGCGTGTGCGTGAGCGCGAGCGCGACGATGCGGCGTCCGGGTGATTCGAGTCGCCGCCGGTTCTCCTCGCCGAGCTGCGCTACGTCGAGGAGGAGCGCGTCGCGCTCGCCGAGCAGATACTGGTTCGTCCCCGGGCCCGTCATGACGCCGGGATTCGGCGCCAGCACGACCGTGAGACCGGGGCCGAGCGTCGCCGTCCTCATGCGAGATCCGCCAGCAGCTCCCGCGCCTTCGCCATCAGCATGCGCTCGTTCGCGTACGCGAGCATGGGCTCCGCGCGATCGAGCGAGAACCAGCGCACGTCGTCCATCTCGTCGTCGCGATCGGCGAAGCGACCGCCGCGATACAGCAGCAGGAAGAAGCGCACCCGTTTGAAGATGCGGACCGGCGCGCCGTCGGGCTCGCGGCGCGCGTACCAGTAGGTCACGTCGCCCAGACGCCCGGCGATCTCCGCCACGAGCCCGGTCTCTTCGCGCACTTCGCGGAGCGCCGTCTCCTCCATGCTCTCGCCCTCTTCGACGTGCCCCTTGGGCAGGATCCACACGAGGTCGCTGCCGGGATGGATGCGACGGCCCGCGAGGCACACCGTCCACGCCCCGCGGATGCGTCGA
>DATJZY010000090.1 GCA_035577985.1 Candidatus Eisenbacteria bacterium | reverse complement strand
ACCTACACGTTGCGCTCGCGACCGGACACGCGCGAGACCGTCCGCTATCGGATCGACTACGCGGGTGAGCTGAACCCCTCGCAGCTCGAAGCCGCGACGACGCTCCAGGGCCCGGTGCTCGTGATCGCCGGCGCCGGCAGCGGCAAGACGCGCACGCTCGTCTACCGCGTCGCCCGGCTGGTCGAGTCCGGCATCAACCCGGCGCAGGTGCTGCTGCTCACCTTCACCCGCAAGGCGGCCGAGGAGATGCTCCGGCGGGCGGCGGTGCTCGTCGGCGCGTCGTGCGAGCACGTGGCGGGCGGCACGTTCCACTCGTTCGCGAACCTGGTCCTGCGTCGCACGGGGCGGGCGGTCGGGGTCGCCCCCGGCTTCACCATCCTCGATCGCAGCGATTCCGAGGACGTCGTGAACCTCCTGCGGGCCCGTGCCGGCCTCGATCGCAAGGAGCGCCGCTTCCCGCGCAAGGCCGCCATCCTGGAAGTCTTCAGCATGGCGGTGAACAAGAGCACGACGGTGCCCGACCTGATCGAGACGACGTACGGGCATCTGGCCGACCACCTGGACGACCTCGTGCGCCTCGAGCGCGCCTACCGCGACTACAAGCGCGACCAGGGGCTCGTCGACTACGACGACCTGCTGGTGCTCCTGCGCGACCTCCTGCACGGCCATCGCGACGTGGCCGAGCAGCTCTCGCGCACGTACCGCTACGTCATGGTCGACGAGTACCAGGACACGAACCGCCTCCAGGCGGAGATCGTCCGCGGGCTCGCCGTCACGCACGACAACGTCATGGCGGTCGGGGACGACAGCCAGAGCATCTACTCGTTCCGGGGCGCGGACTTCCGCAACATCATGGACTTCGAGCAGCTCTTCCCGGGGACGCGGCTCGTGAAGCTCGAGGAGAACTACCGCTCGACGTCGCCCATCCTCGGGCTCGCGAACGCCATCATCGACCGTGCCCGCGAGAAGCACACCAAGATCCTGCGCGCGCGCACCGCCGGCGATCAGCCGCCGCTGCTCGTGCAGTGCGGCGACGAGCGCGCGCAGTCGCGGTTCGTCGCCCAGCGGATCCTCGACCTGCGCGAGGAGGGCGTCTCGCTCGACGACATCGCGGTGCTCTTCCGCTCGAGCTACCACTCCTTCGACCTCGAGCTCGAGCTGCAGAAGGTGGACATCCCGTTCGTCAAGCGCGGCGGCTTCAAGTTCATCGAGACCGCGCACGTGAAGGACGTGCTGGCGCACCTGCGCGTGGTGGCGAACCCACGCGACGCCGTCTCCTGGCATCGCGTGCTCCTGCTGCTCGACGGGCTCGGCCCGAAGACGGCGGGCGACGTCTTCAAGCACCTCGCGCCGGCGACCGATCTCGCCGCCGCCGTCGAGCTGATCGGCTCCTTCCCGCGCAAGGGGGCGTACTCGAAGGACCTCGCGCGCCTGGCCACGCTGCTGGTCGAGGTCGGATCGGAGGCCGTCCCGGTCGCCGACAAGGTCGCGGCCGTGGTCGGCTTCTACGCACCGATGCTCCGCCACCTCCACCCCGAGGACTATCCCAAGCGCGAGAAGGATCTGGAGCACTTCCTCACCATCGCCGCGCGCTACCGGAGCCTGGCCTCGCTGCTCGCCGACATGGCCCTCGAGCCGCCGTCCGACAGCGTCGGCGACGTGCTGGCCGCGGAGATCGACGAGGGGCTGCTCACGCTCTCGACCATCCACTCCGCCAAGGGACTCGAGTGGCGGGCGGTCTTCGTCATCGGCATGGTCGACGGACGCTTCCCGTCCCTCTACAATCTGCGTGACGACGGGGAGGTCGAGGAGGAGCGGCGCCTGCTCTACGTTGCGGTCACGCGCGCCAAGGAGCATCTCTTCCTCACCTATCCGATCGACATCTACGACCGCTCGACGGGGATGGTGCTGGGGAAACCGTCACGGTTCGTGGATGGGCTGCCCGCGACGCTGCTGCCCGGTCTTCAAGTGGTGGAGGAGGAGTACGAATGGGGCTGACCGGATCGCGCAACGAAACTCCGAACGCAGTGTTCCGCTGACATGCGCTCACGAATCGGGTTGGCGCTTGCCCTGCTGATCGCTGTGGCGGCCGCTGGACCGATCGCCGCCCGCGCCGATTGGGACGACCGCCCCGATCCCGGCGAATACGAGACCGCCCTGTCGCCCCACGGCTACTGGGTCGACGACGGCGGCTTCGGGCGCGTCTGGCGCCCGTCGGTCGCGTGGGACTGGCGTCCCTACGACGACGGCCAATGGGTCTGGACCTCGTACGGCTGGACGTGGGTCTCCTATGAGCCCTGGGCGTGGACGTTCCACTACGGAAACTGGGGCTACTCGAACCTCTACGGCTGGGTCTGGTCGCCCGGCTACGTCTGGAGCCCGGCGTGGGTCAACTGGTACTGGGGCGACGGCTTCGTCGGCTGGGCGCCGCTCGGCATCGCCGGCTACCCCATCGCGCCGAGCTACTGGAGCTACGTGCACGACTACCACTTCTGCTCGCCGCGCGTGGACGGCGTCATCATCCACGACCGGCGCTTCCTGCCCGACTACATCGTCCACCATCAGGGCCGTGGCGTCGCATACGCGCCGGCGCTCGACGACATCGAGCGCGTGAGCCGTCACCCGATCGTCCGGCGCTCGGATCGTCCGAGCGATTCGATCGCGCCGTGGGTGCACACGCGCCTCGATCGTGGCGAGCGCGTGCGGGAGCGCGTCGTCGATCGGGGCGGCGAGCGCGTGATCGAGCACGGCGGGCGGCCGCACGATCGCAACGACGCGCCGGCCGTCGTCGACGACGGCAACTGGCGGCGGCGCGGCGACGACGACGGCCGCGCGGGGGGCGTCATGCGGCCCGTCCAGCCGAACGGCGGCGGAACCCTCACGCACCGGCAACGCGACGTGGACGACGACGTCGACGCCGCGCGCGACCACGGCGGGCGCAGTGGTGATCGGCAGATCGTCGTCGATCCGGGTCCGCGGCGCCACGACGACGTGAGTCCGGGGCATCAGATGGATTCGCGCGGCTGGGCCAGCCCCGGACGGCAGGGGCCGCAGCGCGACGTCATGGTCCCGAAGGTCGATCGACGGGTCTCGCCGCAGCAGGGTGGCTCGTCGGTGGCGCAGCAAGCTCCCCGCCAGCAGGGCGCGTGGGGCGGCGGCCACCAGAGCCCGGCGGTGCGAAGCGGAGACGGCGGCGGTGCCGATCGCGGCGGCGCGTACACCGGAAGCAGCCAGGGCGGCGGCATCGTGATCCAGCGCTGACGCTCTACGGGCGGCGCGCGGTGTATTGGACGACGCGCAGCCGGCCCGTCGCGAGCGCATGCTCGATCGTCTGACGTCGGCGCACGAGCGGGTGGCCGTCGCCCAACCGCCGCGCGAGCTGTGCCCGCGCGACCTGCTGTCGCGACCCGTGCTCGACGGCTTCGGCCGTGACGTCGCGCTCCGCGATCTCGACGAAGCCGGCGCGCGCGAGATCCCGGGTACGTGAGCACGAAGGGCCGAGGATGCCAGGCAGCGGATCGGCCTGCGTGCCGACGAGGTCCTGGATGCCGAGGTGTCCGCCTGGTCGCAGGACGCGCGCCGCTTCCGCCAGCGTCCGTTCCGCCGGGCCGAGCTGCGGCAACGCTTCGATCGCCCAGACGTGGGTGAAGGCCGCTTCGCCGAAGGGAAGGCTGGCGGCGTCGGCGGCGACGTGAAACACCTGCCAGCCGAGCGCCGCGCGCCGCGTGAGACCGCCGGCGGCACGCGCCTCCGCCGCCGTTCCCGTCGCCGTCGCCGTGCATCCGAGACGCACGGCCATGTAGCGCGTGCTGGCGCCGAGCCCACCACCCAAGTCGAGCACGTGCTCGTACTTGCGGAAGATCCCGCGCGCCGCGAGCTCGTCGACGAGGCGCAGGCGCGTACCGCTCGGATGGTCGAGCCCGAAGTAGGGCATCCCGCGCGGCGCGGGTCCTCCGGCCCCGATCGTACGGACGACGTCCTCGATCGCGGCGGCGATCTCGGCCGAGGCGTCGGGCGGTGCGGGCATCGGCCGGGTACACTGGCATAGATTGCGTGCCGCCGCGCCTGTCCGATAGTGTTCGCGTGCGCCGATGGCGACCGAGCTGCGCCCGCCGGGTCCGAGTCCCGCCTGGTACAAACGGCTTCCACCGGCGTTGCAGCGTGTCGCCGCCGCGAGCGATCGCGTGACGTCGCTGCCGCTGCGCCCGGGTGCGGCGCTGATCGAGGCCGTGAACGAGCTGCCCCACGTCCTCGCGACTGCACGCGCGGTCGAGGTGCAGGTCTACGCGCAGCGGATCGCCGACGGGATCTGCAGCGCGTTTCGCGTGTCCAAGGTCTGGGTGCGCGTCGCGGAGCGGCGCCCGCACGATCAGCGCGGCGAGCTGCACGGCCTGTACACGCCCGGCGAAGCGCCCGCGCGCGACACGATCACCCTGTGGATGTTCACCGCCAAACGTGCCCAGGTCGTCGCCGCGCGGACCTTCCTGCGCACGCTGCTCCACGAGCTCTGCCACCACCTCGACTACACGCATCTCCGCCTCCGCGACTCCCTCCACACCCAGGGCTTCTATCGCCGCGAGTCGAGCCTTTTTGCGGCACTGGGGGCCGATCGGATTGACAGCGCCCGGGCCGTCCGATAGAGGCGACGCCGCTGACCGGGCGGTCTAAACCGACCGGTCAGGGGGTGCGGGAGGCTGACGAAAGGGCTAGAAACTGGCCGTTCGACGATGGGCGGCTGCAACACCACGGCACGCGCGAACGTCAACGTGGCGCTCGTGAAGTACTGGGGTAAGCGCGATCCCGTGCTGAACCTTCCCGCCAACGGCAGCATTTCCCTTACCTTGGAGGGGCTCTTCGTCGATGCGAGCTGCGCCTTCGAGGAGGGTCGGGCCGATTCGTGCACGATCGACGGTGCCCCGGCCGGCGGCGACGAGGGCGCGCGAGTGTATCGCTTCCTCGACGTCGTGCGTGCCGAAGCGGGCGTGACGGCTCCTGCCCGGGTTCGCACCACGAGCGGCGTCCCGAAGGGCGTCGGCCTCGCCTCGTCGGCGGCCGCTTTCGCCGCGCTCGCGCTTGCTGCGAGCCGCGCCGCCGGCCTTCGCCTCGAGCCCCCCGCGCTCTCGGCCCTGGCCCGACGCGGATCGGGCTCGGCGGCCCGCTCGATCTTCGGCGGCTTCGTCGTGTGGCATCGGGGCGAGCGGCCCGACGGTCGCGACTCGATCGCCGAGCCGCTGCTCGATCCGGCCGCCTGGGACGTGCGCATGGTCGTCGCCGTGACGAGCACGGCGCCGAAGAGCGTCTCGTCGCGCGAGGGCATGCAGCGGGCCGCGACCTCGCCACTCTATCCGGCGTGGGTCGAGACGGCCGAACGGGACCTCGCCGAGGCCCGCGCCGCGATTGCCGCGCGCGACCTCGAGGCCTTGGGGCTCGTGGCGGAGCACAGCGCCCTCAAGATGCACGCGGTCGGTCTCGCCGCGCGCCCCCCGCTGCTCTACTGGCGCGGCGCGACGGTCGAGTGCATCCGTCGCGTGTGGGCGCTCCGCGCCGAGGGCGTGCGGGGCTTCGTCACGATCGACGCGGGTCCGCAGGTGAAGGTCCTGTGCGAGCCCGGCGACACGGAGCGCATCGCCGCCGCCCTGCGCGAGATCGCCGGCGTGGAACGCGTGCTCACCTGCGCGCCGGGTCGCGGCGCCGAGGTCATCGCATGATCGTCGCGACGGCCCCCGGCAAGCTCTTCGTCTCCGGCGAGTGGGCCGTCCTGCGGGGCGCACCCGCCCTGGTCGCGGCCGTCGATCGCACCGTGCGGATCGAGCTCGAGACAGCCTCCGGCGAGCTCGTGATCGAATCCCTCGCCGAAGGTCGCACGTGGCGCGGCGATGCCATGACGGGCGCGATTCCGGAGGGCGACGCCGGAGCCGTGCTCGCCGCCGTTCGAACGGCGGGCGGGCTCGGTGGGCGCATCCTCGTCGATTCCCGCGCCTTCCTGATCGGCGAGCGCAAGCTGGGCCTCGGACGCAGCGCCGCCACGATCGCCGCCGCGACGGCCGCCTGCCGGGCGGCAGCGGGCGAGGATACCGGCCCGGCCGCCGTGCTTCCGGCCGCCCTCGCGGCCAACGCCGCGTTCCAGGCCGGGCAGGGCAGTGGCGCCGACGTCGCCGCGGCCGTCCACGGTGGCCTCGTCGAGACGCGGCGCGCCCAGACGAGCGCGGGGGTCGCGGAGAGATCGCTGCCGGACGGCCTGCACCTCATCGCCGGGTGGACCGGCGAGTCGGCGGCCACGACGCCGCTCGTCGGACGCTTCGCCACGATGCCTGATCCGCCCGTCCTCGCCGAGCTCACCGCGGCCGCGAGCGACGCGGCGCAGGCGGTGGCGCGCGGCGACGCATCGGGGCTCTGCGCGGCCATCGACCGGTCCGCCGACCTGCTGGTGCGCTTCGGCGACGAGACGGGGCTGCCGATCGTGACCCCGTCGCTCGGCCGTCTGGTGCAGGCGGCACGTCGCGCCGGCGCCGCCGCCAAGCCGTCGGGTGCGGGCGGCGGCGACTGCGGCATCGCGCTCGCGACCTCCGCGGGCGTTGCGGCTGCGGTGCGCGCCGCGTGGCGCGACGCCGGCATTCTCCCGCTCGACGTCACGATTGCAACGCGAGGAGTCGCCGTTGGCTGAGACCATCAGCGACCGCAAGCGCTCGCACCTGGACGTCTGCGAGCAGAGCCCGGTCGAGTACGCCGGCAAGACGACGCTGCTCGAGGAGGTCGACCTCGTGCACGACGCGCTGCCCGAGCTCGCCGTGGACGAGATCGACGTCGGCACCACGTTCCTCGGCAAACGGCTGCGTGCGCCGCTCCTCATCACCGGCATGACGGGCGGCACGGCCGAGGCGTCGGAGATCAATCGCGATCTCGCCGGGGTCGCCGAGGAGTTCGGGATCGCGTTCGGCCTCGGGTCGCAGCGCGCCATGCATCGCCGCCCCGAGCTGGCGTACACGTTCGAGGTGCGCAGCCATGCCCCGACGACCCTCGTGCTGGCGAACATCGGGCTCGTGCAGGCGGCGGCGCTGCCCACGACCGAGATCGCGCGGCTCGTGTCCGCGGTCGGTGCCGATGCGCTCTGCCTGCACCTCAATCCGGCGCAGGAGCTGATCCAGCCCGGCGGCGATCGCGACTTCCGCGGCGGCCTCGCCGCCATCGAGCGCATCGTGCGCGAGCTCGGCGCGCCGGTGGTCGTGAAGGAGACGGGCTGCGGCATCTCGCGCGCCGTCGCGCTCCGCCTGCGCGATGCGGGTGTCACGACGCTCGACGTGTCGGGCGCCGGCGGAACGTCGTGGGTGAAGGTCGAAGCCGTGCGTGCGGAAGAGCCCGGGCGCGAGCTCGGGCGCGTGTTCTCCGAGTGGGGCATCCCGACGGCTGCCGCCGTGCTCGGCGTGCGCGACCTCGGCATGGCCTGCATCGCGAGCGGCGGCGTCCGCACCGGGCTCGACGTGGCCAAGGTGGTCGCGCTCGGGGCGCGGATCGCGGGCGTGGCATTGCCGGTGTTCCGCGCGTATCGAGAAGGGGGCCTCGCGGCCGCGAGGCGCTACATCGAGCGGCTCGTCGTCGAGCTGCGAACGGCCATGGTGCTGACAGGATCACGCAACGTCGACGCGCTCGGTCGGGCGCATACCGTGCTCGGGCCGCGCCTGCGTACGTGGGTGCTTGCGGGAGGAGGAGAATGACCAGTTCGAGGATCCCGGCGTTCTATCGGTTGACGATCGAGGAGCGCCGTCAGAAGCTCGCTGAGGCCCTCGGGCTCAGCACGGACGATCGCCGTGTGCTCGAGGCGGCCGATGCGCTGCCGCTCGAGGTCGCGGACATCATGGTCGAGAACGCCGTCGGGACCTTCGCGCTCCCGTTCGGCGTGGGACTCAACTTCCAGGTGAACGGGCGCGACTACGTGATCCCGATGGTTGTCGAGGAGCCGTCGGTGATCGCCGCCGCCTCGAACGCGGCCCTGGTCGCGCGGGCCGGCGGCGGCTTCGTCGCCGAAGCAGATCCGGGGGCGATGATCGGGCAGATCCAGCTCGTGCAGGTGCCCGATCCCGGTGCCGCGATGGAGCGACTCTACGCCGCGCGCGAGCGGATCCTCGTCCGCTCCGAGGAGCTGACGCCGGGACTCTGCCGGCGCGGTGCGGGCCCGCGCGAAATCGAAGTGCGGCTCGTGCGCTCGCCCCGCGACGAGACGATGGTGGTCTTCCACGTGATCGTCGACACCGGCGACGCGATGGGGGCGAACGCGGTCAACTCGCTCGTCGAGGGGCTCGCCCCGATGGTGCAGGAGATCGCCGGCGGCGTCGTGTGCCTGCGGATCCTCTCGAACCTCGCCGATCGCCGGCTCGCGCGGGCGGCGGTCCGCGTTCCCGTCGAGGCACTCGGCCGCGACGGCATGGCGGGCGAGGAGGTCGCCGAGCGGATGCTCTACGCGTACGAGTTCGCGTGGGCCGACCCATATCGCGCGACGACCCACAACAAGGGCGTCATGAACGGCATCGACGCCGTGGCCGTGGCGACGGGCAACGACTGGCGGTCCATCGAGGCGGCGGCGCACGCCTATGCGGCGCGTGACGGCAACTACCGGTCGCTCACCACATGGGCGATCGAAGATCGGCATCTCACGGGCTCGATCGAGATGCCGCTCGCGGTCTCGACGGTCGGGCCGGCCGTCGAGTCGCACCCCCGCGTCGGGCTCGCGTTCCGCGTGCTCGGCGTCGCCTCGGCGCGCGAGCTCGCCGCCATCATGGCGGCCGTGGGGCTCGCGTCGAACATGGCGGCCATGCGGGCGCTCGCGACCGACGGAATCCAGAAGGGGCACATGGCGCTCCACGCGCGTGCGGTATCGCACGCGGCCGGCGCACGCGGTGAAGAGGCCGAGGTTCTCCGGCAGCGACTCATCGCGGCCGGCGAGGTGAAGATCGATCGCGCTCGCGAGCTCCTGCGTACGCTCGACACGAGGTCCTGATGGAGAAGGCAGCCCACGGCCGCGCCGGGGGCAAGGTGATCCTCCTCGGCGAGCACGCGGTCGTCTACGGACGGCCGGCGCTCGCGACGGGGATCGCGCTCGGCGTCGACGCGACGCTCGAGGTGGGCCAGGGTCCGCGGCTCGTCTCCGACGAGCCCGACGACGACCGCGGCGTGCGCCTGGTCGCCGAGGTGGCGCGTGCGGTCGGGCTCGATCCGTCGCGGACGATCGTGCGGGTCCGCTCGGCGCTCCCCGCCGGCCGCGGGCTCGGCAGCTCGGCCGCACTCTGCGTCGCCGTCCTGCGTGCCGCGGCGGCCGCCGCCAAACGCGCCCTCACGGTCGACGACGAGCTGGCGCTCGGTCGTCGCTTCGAGGCGATCTTCCACGGCACGCCGTCGGGCGTCGATCCGGCGGCGGCGGCGCTCGGGAGCTGCTTCCGCTTCGTGCGCGGCGAGCCCCCGGACGTGACGCCGGTCGTGCCCGGCCGTCCGATCGGCCTCGTCGTCGGGTTCGGCGAGCGGCCGCGCAGCACCGGCAGCGCCGTCGGGGGTCTGCGCGCGCGCTGGGAGACCGATCGTGCGCGCTACGAGGGCCTCTTCGACGAGATCGGCGCGATCGTCGACGACGGCATCCGTGCCGCGCGCGCGGGCGATCTCGCGGCGCTGGGCGCGGCGTTCGATCGCAACCAGGCCGTGCTGGAGGCGCTCGGTGTCTCGTCGCGCGACGTCGAGCAGCTCGTCGCCTGCGCGCGCGCGGCCGGCGCGCTCGGCGCGAAGCTGACCGGGGGTGGCGCGGGCGGCGCCGCGATCGCGGTCGGTGAGAATCCGGAGGCGCTCGCCGCGGCGCTGCGGCGGCGCGGCGTCACGACGCTGATCGTCGACGTCGCACGGGAGACGCAGGCGGCCTGAGAGGACGGGGAGTCGGGATGATGAACGGTGAAGGACAGTTGGTTCTGGTGGAGGAGCACGGGCACGACGGAACGCTCGTGCCGCGCGTGTCCGACGCGATCGACGCGGCGAGGCGCCATCTCTACGGGCTCCAGCACCCGCACGGGTACTGGCACGCGCCGCTCGAGGCGAACGTCACGATGGAGGCGCAGTTCGTCTTCTTCAACCGCCTGCTGGGCCGGCAGCGCTCCGACCTCGACCGCAAGATGGTCGAGCGGCTCGTGGCGCTCCAGCAGGCCGACGGGAGCTGGCCGCTCTACTTCGGAGGTCCGGGCCACGTGTCGGTCACGATCGAGGCGTACTTCGCCTTGAAGCTGGGCGGGCTGCGAACGGGCGAGCCGGCGCTCGCGCGTGCACGCGAGTTCATCCTGGCGCACGGCGGGCTCGCCAAGGCCGGCGTCTTCAGCCGCATCTGGCTCTCCTTCTTCGGCCAGTACCCCGCCGCCGGCATTCCCAACATGCCGGTCGAGCTGGTCCTCATGCCGCCGTGGTTCCCGCTCAACATCTACGCGATGTCGAGCTGGGCGCGCGAGACGGTCGTGCCGATCCTGCTCCTCATGACGAACCCGCCGCAGGGACGCCTCGCCCCCGAAGAGGGCGTGAGCGAGCTGTGGGTCCGCCCGCCGCGCGACGAGGACGTCGCGTTCCATCGCTCGCCCGAGCTGGTGTCGTGGGCGAACTTCTTCCTCGCCGCCGATCGCGCGCTGACGCAACTCGGGAGGAGCCCGTGGAAGCCACTGCGCCGGCGCGCCATCGCGCGGGCCATCGAGTGGATCCTGCGCCGTCAGGACTCGACGGGACAGTGGGGCGGCATCCAGCCGCCGATGCTGAACTGCGTGCTGGCGCTGACGCAGATGGGCTTTGCGGCGGACCACCCCGTCGTGATGCGGGGGATACAGGGCATCGACGACTTCCTCATCCAGTGCGACGGAACGCTCATGTACCAGCCCTGCGTCTCGCCCAACTGGGACACGGCGCTGTCGCTGAAGGCGCTCCTCGACGCGGGCACGGACCCGTCCGATCCCGTCCTGGGGCGCGCCGCCGACTGGCTCGTATCGCACCAGATCTTCCGGCCCGGCGACTGGTCGGTCTACAACCCGCGCCTCGAGCCGGGCGGCTGGGCGTTCGAGTTCGCGAACGACTGGTATCCCGACGTCGACGATTCGGCCGTGATCCTGATGGGGCTCTCGCAGCTCCCCGTGGCGCGCACCGCGGCCGGCAAGCGCGCCGTCACGTACGGCCTCAACTGGACGCTCGGGATGCAGAGTCGAAACGGCGGCTACGCGGCGTTCGACGTCGACAACACGCGCGCGTTCTGGAACGAGATCCCGTTCGCCGACATGAAGGCGATGATCGACCCGCCCACCGAGGACGTGACGGGTCGCGTGCTCGAGGTGATGGGCCGCGTCGGGTACGGCACGGACTTCGGACGCGCGCGCCGCGCGCTCGAGTTCGTGCGCCGCACGCAGCGCGCCGACGGGAGCTGGTGGGGACGCTGGGGCGTCAACTTCATCTACGGAACGTGGTCGGTGTTGATGGGCCTCCAGTCGATCGGCGAGGACATGAAGGCGCCGTACGTGCGGAAGGCCGTGGACTGGCTGGCG
The DNA here is from genome assembly GCA_035577985.1 of Candidatus Eisenbacteria bacterium. Lineage (NCBI taxonomy): Bacteria > Candidatus Eiseniibacteriota > Candidatus Eiseniibacteriota bacterium. The sequence goes on along the minus strand of DATJZY010000090.1, from coordinate 17,772 downwards.
TCGCGGCAGAACGCCGACGGCGGCTGGGGCGAGACGGTGGCGTCCTACGACGACGAGTCGCTCGCCGGGCGCGGCGAGAGCACGCCGTCGCAGACCGCGTGGGCGGTCATGGGGCTCGTCGCCGCCGACGGGCCGCGCGCGGCGATCGAGCGCGGCGTCGACTGGCTCGTGCGGACGCAGGATGCCGACGGCACCTGGGCCGAGCAGCCGTGGACGGGCACCGGCTTCCCGCGCCACTTCTACCTCCGCTACCACCTCTACCGGCACTACTTCCCGTTGATGGCGCTCGGCCAGTACCGGGCCAAGGTCGCGGCCGGAACCGAGGTGGCGCCGTGAGCGTCGGCATCGAGCACATCTACGCCTACGCTCCGCAGCATGCCCTGCCGCTTCCCGCGCTCGCCGAAGCGCGCGGCGTGCCGGCCGAGAAGCTGACCCAAGGCCTCGGCGTGCGGGCGATGGCGGTGCCGCTGCCGTGCGAGGACGTCGTCACGCTCGCGGCGACCGCGGGCGCGCGCTGCCTGCGCGCCGCGGGCGTCGACCCGCGCACGATCGGGATGCTCGTCGTCGCCACCGAGACCGGCGTCGATCACTCGAAGCCCGTGTCGATCTTCGTGCACGAGCTGCTCGGCATCGGGCCGCACTGCCGCACCTACGAAGTGAAGCACGCCTGCTACGGCGGCACCGCCGCGCTCATGACGGCGGCCGACTGGGTCCGCGCGAACCGCACCAAGGCGCGCCACGCGCTCGTCATCGCCGCCGACATCGCGCGCTACGCGCTCGGCTCGCCCGGCGAGCCGACGCAGGGCGCCGGCGCGGTGGCGATGCTCGTCGGCCCGGAGCCGCGTGCGCTCTTCCTCTCGGAGGAGAGCGGCGTGCACGCTTCCAACGTGTACGACTTCTGGCGGCCGCTCGATCGGCGCGAAGCGCTGGTCGACGGGAAGTACTCGATCGACTGCTACCTCGACGCGCTCACGGGCGCGTTTCGCGCCTTCCGCGACCTCGAGCGGCCGGCGCTCGAGGAGGGCGAGGGGCTCGTCGACCGCCTGGCGCGCGTGCTCTACCACGCCCCGTTCCCGAAGATGGCGGCCAAGGCACACCGGCGCCTCCTCGAGGTCGACCGCGGCGGGACGACCGACGACCTCTACGCCGCCTCGTACCGCGACCTGGTCGCGCCCGGGCTCGAGGCGGTCTCGCAGGTGGGCAACACGTACACCGCCTCGCTCTACTTCTGTCTCGCGTCGCTGCTCGAGGACGAGGGGCGTGCGCTGAGCGGCCGCCGCATCGGGCTCTTCTCCTACGGCAGTGGCTGCTGCGCGGAGTTCTTCACGGGCGTCCTGCCGGCGGGCGCGGCGACGCTGGGCGCGACGGGCGTGCGCGCGTCGCTCGCGGGCCGCCGGTTGATCGACGTCCCGACCTACGAGCAGCTCCTGCACGAGGGCGAGCAGGGCGGCCGGGCGCCGGCCGACTTCACCGGCGACTTCGTCTTCGCCGGCATCCGGGACGACCGGCGCATCTACGGCCGGGCGCGGGAGGCGCTGGCGGCATGAGCGACGTCGCCGTCGCCTATGCCGAGTGTGAGCGGCTCGCGCGCGCGCACTACGAGAACTTCCCGGTCGGGTCGTGGCTGCTGCCGCGGCGGCTGCGGCGCGATCTCGCGGCGGTCTACGCGTTCGCGCGGCGCGGCGACGACCTGGCGGACGAGGGCACGGCGCCGGTCGCCGAGCGCCTCGCGGCGCTGGGCGCGCTCGAGGAGCAGCTCCTCGCCTGCGCGGCCGATCCGGCGGCGGCGACGGATCCCGTCTTCGTCGCGCTCGGCCACACGATCGCGGCCCATGCGCTCCCCGTCCAGCCGTTCCGCGATCTGTTGACCGCCTTCCGGCGCGACGCCGGCGCCGAGACGCGCGCCTTCGCCACCTTCGCGGACGTGCTCGAATACTGCCGCTGCTCGGCCAATCCGGTCGGGCGCATCGTGCTCGGCCTCTTCGGCCATCGCGACGAGGAACGGGCGGCGCGCGCCGACGACGTGTGCACGGCGCTGCAGCTCACGAACTTCTGGCAGGACGTGCGCGGCGATCTCGAGGAGCGGGGGCGCGTCTACATTCCGGGCGAAGACCTCGACCGGTTCCCCGGGAGCCGCGAGGCGCTCGCGACGCGGCGCACGACCGACGGCCTCCGGGCGTGTCTCGCGTTCCAGGTGGAGCGCACGCGCGAGCTCTTCGCCCGCGGCCTCGCGCTCGCGGGCCTGGTCGAGGGTCGCCTGCGCCGCGAGGTGCGCCTGTTCGCCGGTGGCGGGATGGCGATCCTCGATCGGATCGAGGCCGGGAACTACGACGTGCTCGCCGAGCGGCCGCGCCTGCATCGCGGCGATCTCGCGCGGCTCGTCTGGAAGGAGCTCTGGCGATGACGGCGACGGCGATCGTACGGCCTTCGGTGGAGGCGGCCTACCAGCATTGCGAGGAGGTCACGCGCCGGGCGGCGTCGAACTTCTACTGGGGCTTCCGGCTGCTCTCCACCGAGCGCCGCCGCGGCCTCACCGCGGTGTATGCGTTCTGCCGCGCCGCGGACGACATCGCCGACGAGCCGGATCTGCGCCGGGACCCGCGACGCCTGATCGCGCGCTGGCGCGAGGAGCTGCACGCGGCCTACGACGGTACGCCCCGCCATCCGATCGGGGTCGCGCTCGCCGACGCGGTGGAGCGCTTCGCCATCCCCCGCGCCCACTTCGAGGCCGTCGTCGACGGCGTCGAGATGGATCTCCGGCGTACGCGCTACGCCCGCTGGGACGGCGACCTCGCCGACTACTGCTATCGCGTCGCGTCGGCGGTCGGTCTCATCGCGATCGAGATCTTCGGGTACACCAACCCCTCGGCGCGCGACTACGCCACGAACCTCGGTCTCGCGTTCCAACTGACGAACATCCTGCGCGACGTCGCCGAGGACGCGGCGCGCGGCCGCATCTACCTGCCGCAGGAGGACCTCGCGCGCTTCGGGTGTGCGGAGGACGACGTGCTCGCGAGCCGCTGCACCGCGGCCTTCCGCCAGGTGATGGCGTTCGAGTGCGCGCGCGCCGGCGAGTACTACGGCCGCGCGCGCTTCTCGCTGGCGGAGGAGGACCGACCGGCGCTCGCCGCCGCGGAGGCGATGCGCCTCATCTACGAGCAGCTCCTGCGGCGGGTGATGTTCCGCCGCTACGACGTCTTCGGCGAGCGGGTGCGCCTCACCAGCGCCGAGAAGGCGGGCCTCGCGGTCGCCGCGTGGGCGCGGCCCCACCTGTCGTTCCTGTACAAGATCGCGTGAACGCGTCCCCGCACGTGATCGTGGCCGGCGGCGGCTTCGCCGGCCTCGCCGCGGCCATGCGCCTCGTGCGCGGCGGCGCGCGCGTGACGCTGCTCGAGCGCCGTCCGTTCCTCGGCGGCCGGGCCTACTCGTTCACGGACGTCGCGACGGGCGACGTGCTCGACAACGGGCCACACGCGTTCATGGGGGCGTACACCGAGCTGCTCGCGTTCTTGCGCGAGATCGGCGCCGAGGACGCGATCGCCTTCCAACCGCGGCTGTGCGTGCCGATGGCCGATCGCCGCCGGGGCGTCGCCGCGCTCGCCGCCCCCGCCGTGCCGGGCCCGTTGCAGGGGCTCGCAGCGCTGCTCGGATTCCCGCTGCTCTCGCGCAGCGATCGCCTGCGACTCCTGGCGGGTGCAGTGCGCCTCGTGGCGTTGCGGCCGCGCACGCTCGCCGGGCGGACCGTGGCCGAGGCGTTGAACGCGGTCGGACAGCCGCTGGAAGCCCGGCGCTGCTTCTGGGATCCGCTCGCCGTAGCCACGCTCAACGAGGATCCGGAGCGCGCCGCGGCGGCGCCCTTCGCGGCCGTGCTCCGCAAGGGCTTTCTGTCCGGCGCGCGCGCGGCGCGCTTCGGTGTCGCGCGCGGCCCGCTCGGCGACGCGTACGCGGGGCCGGCGCGCGCTGCGATCGAGCACGCCGGCGGCACGGTCCGCACGGGTGCCGCCGTCGCCGAGGTGACGATCGCCGACGGGATCGCGACCGGCGTGGTGCTGCGCGACGGCTCGCGCGTGTCGGCCGACGCCGTCATCCTCGCCGTGCCCGCCTCGGCGCTCCTGCGCCTGCTCCCGGCGCCGCTGCGCGAGGCGACGCCACTGCGGTCGCTCGCGCAGGTCGACACGTCGCCCATCGTGAGCGTGCATCTGTGGCTCGGGCGCGCGGTGCCGATCGGCCGTCCGGACGCCGGGGCGCCCTTCGTGGGCCTCCTCGGCGCGCGCGCGCAGTGGCTGTTCGATTGCGGGCCCTCGCGGGCGGGCGGGCACCGCATCGCCAGCGTCACCAGCGGCGCGCGCTTCTGGGACGGCGCCGACGACGACGCGATCGCCGCGGCGGTCGTCGCCGACGCGCGCGCGATGCTGCCCGACCTCGCCGGTGTGGCGGTCGCCCGTGCGCACGTCGTGCGCGAGCGTCACGCGACCCTGTCGCTCACGCCGGCGGCCGAGCGCGCGCGGCCGCCGACCACGACGTCCGTGCCGAACCTCTTCCTCGCCGGGGACTGGGTGCAGACCGGGCTGCCCGCGACGATCGAGAGCGCCGTCGTCTCCGGCCGCCGTGCCGCCCATGCGGCCCAGGACTACGTCGTGGGTCGCGGCCGAGCACGGGGCGCAGGTGGCACGCGCGAGCGGTATGCCGCGGCCGCGGCAGGCGAGGAACGCGCGGCCATCTGACGGACGCTCGCGCTTCCTCACATGGCGACGAATCCGCGCTCGGCGCGCACGCGGGCGAGCCAGGCGCGGACGTTCGGGAAGTCGTCGAGCGGGAAGCCGCCCTCGTGCGAGACGTGCGTGTACGCGAACAGCGCGACGTCGGCGATCGTGTAGTCCTCGACGAAGAAGGGACGGTGGGCGAGGTGCCCCTCCATCACGCGGAGCGCGGCCCAGCCGCCGTCGCGCCGCGCGGCGAGCGCGGCGGTGCGCTCCGGACTCTCGGGCCTGTGGAGCAGCCAGAAGCGCGAGGTCGCGAGGTAGGGCTCGTGGCTGTACTGCTCGAAGAAGAGCCACTGGAAGACGAGCGCCCAGCGCCGGCGATCCTCCGGCAGGAGCCGGGTGCCGCGTGCGAGATACGCCAGGATGGCGTTCGACTCGGCGAGCAGAAAGCCGTCGTCGTCGAGCAGCGGCGTGCGCCCGTTCGGGTTCTTGCGGAGGAAGTCCGGCGTGCGGCTCTCGCCCCGCAGGATGTCGACGGGACGGATCTCGAGCGGGACGCCGAGCTGGGCCGCCGCGAGCCGGACCTTGTACGAGTTGCCCGAGATGGCCGAGTCGTAGAGTGCGACCATCCCGGTCGCATTCCACGGCTCGCCGGCCGACGCAACGCGCGCGGCGGCTAGCGGAAGTTCTCGGTGAACAGGATCTGCTCGACCGCGACGAAGCGAGGGGTCAGCGGCGGCAGCAACGCGACGTTCTGGAAGTCGGTGTCGTAGTCCCAGTTGCGGGCGGGCGGGTTGTAGATGTTGCAGGCGTTGCCCGTGCCGCACCAGGCGCCGCTGTTGTGCCGCGGCGTCCCGAGGCTCACGAACGAGCCGCGGTAGGTGAGCGTCCGCCCACCCCAGTCCTCATGGAAGCGCGGGTAGTTCTCGAGCCCGCCATTGTAGGCGCCGGCGACCGTCGTATCGACGCCGGAGATGAACGCCGCGTTGATGGCCGTCGACGTTGCCACGCGGGAGCCGGAGTTGAGGGCCGTTCGGCTCTGGCAGTCGTTGCCGCACGCAGAGTTGTTGTCCCAGTTGTTCGAGAGCACGTTCAGCGTGTCGCCCATGATGGCACTGGGGCTCTTCGGGCAGGCGGCGAACGAGGTGCAGGTGCCGGTGCCGGTGTTGTAGTCGCCCTCGACGAACACCGCATTGTCGGACACGATCGTCACGCCGGTCGGGTCGGCCGCCGCGGGGAAGTCGAGGTTCGGCGAGCCGAAGATGCGCACGCCATAGCGCGGATTCGAAACCCCCGCCGATCCGGGGCCGTCCACGCTGAAGAACAGCACGACGCCGCCGTCGGTCGTGTCGTCGGGATCGAACAGCCGGTTCGCCGCGATGGTGCCGCGGTTCCAGGCAAGCAGGTCGTGGACGTTGACGTTCAGCATCTGAACCCACGCGGCCTCGCGGTTGCTGTAGAAGCCGCCGCGCCGCGCCGTGAGCGTCCCGTCGGCGAGCAGCTCGTTCGTCACGCGGGTCGCGCACCCGGCGTAGAGCCCGATCGAGCTGTCTCCGCACGGATAGACCGCCGCCGCGGTGAGGAAGTTCGGCGTGTAGTTCACGCGATTGCAGTACGAGTTGGCGTTGACGCACGCACCCGGCTGGTCGCCGCCCGCTCGCGGGACGTCGTTGTAGAAGATGCGTCCGGGCCGCGCGGCCATGAACGTCTGCAGCCGGGTCGACTGGGCGGCGTTGGTGGTGCCGTCGTCGTTCTGTACGACGATCGGGATGCGGCCCGCCGCGTCGCGCCCGTTGACGTTGAGCACGATGCGCAGGTCGGCCTGGTGCCAGAAGTCGCCCGAGCCGTGCTGGAGCGCGTCCGGCGTCGGCACCGACACGGCCGGCTGGTTCGCGAGCATCGCGCCGAGCCAGCCCGAGAGCGTCGAGCTCGAGAGCTGGGTGGTCCCGCTGCCGCTGCAGCCGACGGCCTGGATGTCGAGGGCACCGTCGTTGTTGGCGTCGCGGAGCCGCGCGATGTTTACCGTACCGGCGCACGTGCTCACGTCCTTGCGCCCGCGATAGATCCGGCCCGCGGACGAGAGGTGAACGGTCGGGATGTTCGGGTTGAGCTCGTTCACCGTGAGGGTCGCGTCGCTGTTGATGTACAGGTTCCCGTTGGTATGCACCGGCCCGTGCAGGTTCATGTTCGCGCCGGGCAGGATCTCGAGGTCGTTCTGGTAGAACGCGAGGAACTGGAAGAGCGGGACGTAGTCGACGTTGAACGTCGTGCCGATGCTCGCCTCGATGTCCCCGGGCAGCACCCGGGACGTCGACGTGGCGGTGTAGCGATACTCGGTCGCGTTGATCCCGGCGAACGGCCGTCCCGCGGGGACGATCACCTGGCGCGGGTTTCCGGGCACGTCCGTGAGCTGGTAATCCACCTGCCGTGCCCCGAGCATGAACGTGTGCAGGGCGTGATCCGCCACGGTCGGCGTGCCGTAGGAGAGGAAGATGTTCCGGTAGTCGCCCATGCCCCGGTTGATGCCGGCCTCGGCCGAGTAGAAGCCGCTCGCGGCGCGATGGTGCGCGCCGGCCGACACGGTGTCGCTCATGACGCTGGCGTGCATCGCCGCGGTGACGCCCGCGATCAGCAGCATGATCATCAGGACGGCCACGAGCGCGAAGCCTTCCTCGCGTCCGGCCCGAACGTTCTTCGTCGTCTTCATGGCAGCAGACCTCGTTGTCGTCATGGCAGCAGATTCCTCGGCTTGCTCCGGCTCGTCTCGGTGAGGGACACTTGGTCCTCGCTCCGCGTGGCGCCCACCGTCGACGCCCTCGCGGTGACGAGCACCTCGTTGACGAGACGCCAGGTCGGGTCGTCGGGGGGCAGATCGACGACGTCGCACGGCGGACAGTTTTGCTGCAGCACGTACCGGAACTGAAGGTCCGGGATCCCCGCGGCGAACGCCTCTGGCGCGGCGCGGTTGACCGTGAGGAGGAGCTGCGGCGGCGTGACGGTCGTGTCGATCCGATAGACCCGCTCGTCGACGGCGAAGAGACCGCTTCCCACCGGGTAGTCCTGCGTCGCCGCGTCGGCGATGACGACGTTCGTTCCGGCCGCGCTGGTGACGAACGAGAACTGGCCGAAGCCGCCTGGGTGGCGAACGTAGACGAGCATCCCGACGTCGAACCCCGCTGCGCTCGTGACCGTCAGGGTGGTCTGACCCTGCTGCGTCAGCGCCGAGAGCGACGTCACGATGCACGACAGGTCGTTCCGCACGATGCCGGCTCGCACCGTGATGGAATCCGGGTTGGTGCCCGCACCGTTCGTCGCGTCGATCGCGACGAAGTCGCCCGTGGACGGCAGGCAGGCGCCGGCGAGACGGAGATCGCGGGTGATCGCGTCGAGGCTCGAGCGCAGCGCCTGCTGCATCTCGACGCGATAGCCCTGCCCCTTCTGCTGCTTCGCCTGCATGATGAAGAACTGCGAGACCGCGAACAGCGAGATGCTGGCGAGCGCCGCGCTCACGAGCATCTCGACGAGACCGAAGCCGCGCTCAGTTGACCGCTGTGAGGATGGTTTGTACGGCATAGCTCCGTGATCCGATCGGCGATGACCAGTTGACGGTGACGGTGAGCTGCTTCATGCCCGCAGCCGGCGTGTCGTTGGCGACCGCGGTCGTGACCGTGTACCCCTGGTTACCGATGCTGGCGGTGAAGGTGCGGCTCGCGATGTCGATGTAGTCGAGTGAGCGCTGGTCCTCGATCTCTTGCTGGGCCAGGATGACGGCACCCGTCGACGCACGGTTGTCGGCGGTGTGTCGAATGTTCTGGGCGGCGAACTGGGCCATCCCCAGGGACGCGATCGCGAACAGCGACATGGCGGCCAGCACCTCGAACAGGGTGAAGCCGGCCTGCGTCTTCTTGCCTGCGTGACGAGTCATGTGCTCACCCTGGGGCGACCTGTCCCGACGGCCACACGGTGATGGTGCGGTAGGTGCTGCTCGGGGCGTGGTAGAGGGTCAACGTACACGCCGCATCGGGGACGAGCATGAGACCGCGCGTCGTGAACTCGAGCTGGCGGCCGATGCCGCTCGTGAAGACGATACCGTTCTGCAGAGTGCCCGAACGAATGGCGGGCCCGTTCGGGACCCAGACGCCGCCGACGAGCTGGAGCCGATAGGTGACGTAGGTCGTCGAGTTGGTGATGTCGACGCGGAAGTGATCGCCCTTGGTCAGCGCGTCGTCGCGCGCATGCCGGATGTCGGCGAGGACCTGGTTCTGCGCAATCCACACGGTGTACGGGTTGCGGGGAAGCCGGGAGTACGCCGTACCCGCCATGATGGCGATGATCGCCACTACGACCAGGAGCTCGATGATCGTGAAGCCGTGGCGGCCGTCGCCGACCGGCGCCTTCGTGACGCTCGTCGCACATGCGTCACTCGTTCGGCACGGCGCACGCCATGGCATCGATGCAGTCGCCTTGGTTCTCGTGGACATTTTAGCGCCTCCAGTCGCGCTGCGGAGTCACGAGCAAGCAACGGAGATGCCACGAGAACCGGGCGCATGGCGCATGCGCGCCACGTTGACAGGAGCCGAGGCGGCGGGTCTAACCGCCGTCGCATGCCCGAGCCGCAACGCTACAGCGTCGTGGTCGCGAAGGACTACCTCAAGTTCGCAGCCGCGCACTTCATCGCGTATCCGGGGTTTCGCGAGCCGCTGCACGGTCACAACTACCAGGTATCGGTCCGCGTCGAGGCCGACCTCGGGGCCGACGGCTACGTGCTCGACTTCGGCCTGGTGAAGCGGATCGCGAAGGCGCTCTGCGAGGAGCTCGACGAGCGCATCGTCATCCCTCAGCGCAGCGACTGTGTCAGGGTCGTCACCGCCGACACGACGATCGAGCTCACGACCGAGCAGGGAGATCGCTTCCAGTTCCCGCGCAAGGACTGTGCGCTGCTCCCCATCGTCCACAGCTCCGCCGAGGAGCTGGCGGCCTACCTGCTCGGACGACTGCGTGTGGCGCTCGCCGCCGAAGCGGCGGGCCGTGCCGTTCGGCTGCTCGAGGTCGGCGTCGCCGAGGCCCCCGGGCAGATCGCGTATTGCCGCGAGACCCTGTGATGCGGATGGCCAGTGCCGTGCTGGTCGTCGCGCTCGCTGCGTGCACCAAGCTGCCCGACCCGGACTCGCCCGGCGCGCAGGCCTTCGCGCGTCGCTGCGGGGAGTGCCACCGCCCGTACGCGCCCGGTTCCATGACGTGGCCCATGTGGGAGTACCAGCTCGGGCGCATGAAGACGCTGTTCGGGCAGCTCCGGCGCCCGTGGCTCAGCGACGAGGAGGAGCGACTGGTGGTGGACTATCTGCGGCAGCACGCGGCGGGGCAGGGATGAGGACCGCCGTGCTCCTGGTCACGGTCGTGCTCGCCGCGAGCGGCTGTGACGGGCTGGTCGATCGCCTGATCGAGCGCAACCTGCGTCGCGCCGACCGGACGCTCCTCACCTCTCCGGACCTCACCGTCGTGCTGTGCGGGACGGGTGGGCCGCTCGCCGACGCCCAGCGCGCCGGCGCGTGCACCGCCATCGTCGCGGGCGGGGAGGTGATGCTGGTGGACGTCGGTCCCGGCTCCTTCGAGACGCTCGATCTCGCGAGCGTTCCGACCGACGCCGTCGCCACCGTGTTCCTGACCCACTTCCACTCCGACCACATCGGCGACCTCGGCGAAGCGACGACCCAGAGCTGGATCGCCGGCCGGACGCGCCCGTTCGACGTCTACGGACCGGCCGGCACGGCCCGGGTCGTGGACGGGTTCAACACCGCCTACGCAGCGGACGCCGACGCGCGCACGCTGCACCACGGCGAGGCCTATCTGCCGCGTGCGGCGGCGGGCATGCACGCCCACGAGGTGGCGCTCGCCGACGCGCCCGACGCCGAGGCGGTGGTGCTCGATCGCAACGGACTGAAGGTGACGATGTTCCGGGTCGATCACGATCCCGTGCGGCCGGCCGTGGGCTATCGCTTCGACTACAAGGGCCGTGCGGTCGTCGTGTCGGGCGACACCCGCAAGAGTCCCAACGTGGTGAAACATGCGAAGGGCGCCGACATGTTGGTCCACGAGGCGCTCTCCCGGGACGCGTTCGGGCGCGCGATCGCCGTCGCCGATCGGATCGGGATGCCCCGACTCGCGAAGATGGCGAAGGACGCGACCGAGTACCACACGACGCCCGTGGAGGCGGCCGAGGTCGCCCGCGAGGCGGGCGTCGAGACGCTGGTGCTGACGCACCTCGTGCCGGCTCCGTCGAACTGGTTCCTCGAGCGACGGTTTCTTTCCGGTGTGCAGGAGGCGTTTCCCGGCAAGGTCGTCGCGGGCCGCGACGGGATGCGATTCACGCTCGCCGCACGGCAGTGACGCGGAGGATCCATGGCGAAAGCGATCTGGAACGGAGCCGTCGTCGCCGAGAGCGATGCGTGCCGCATGGTCGAGGGCAACCACTACTTCCCGCCCGACGCGGTGGCGAAACAGTATCTCCGGCCGAGCGCGACGCACACCGTCTGCTCGTGGAAGGGCACGGCCAGCTACTACGACGTCGTCGTCGACGGCCGGGTCAACGCGGATGCCGCCTGGTACTATCCGGATCCGAAGCCCGCGGCGCACGAGATCGCCGGCTGGATCGCCTTCTGGCACGGCGTGACGGTGCAGCCGTAGGGACGCGATTGGCGCACGCGCCGGGCGCGGCGTAGAGGAAGAGCGTGGCCGATCAGGTCCGGTTGTTCGTCTGGTCCGACTACCTCTGTCCGTGGTGCTACAACGCAACCGTGCGGCTGCGGCGTCTGGAGGAGGAGCTCGGCGATCGCGTCGCGCTCGAGTGGCGCAGCTACCTCCTCCGACCCCACACGGACGCGAACCGGACCATGGAGACGTTCCGCGCCTACACGTCCTCGTGGACGCGGCCTGCTGCGGAGCCCGAGAGCGGGACGTTCCGCGTCTGGGCGACCGACGAGGGACCGCCGTCGCACAGCGTGCCGCCGCATCTGGTCGCCAAGGCGGCTGCCCTGCTGGGGCTGCAGGCCTTCCACGCCATGCACGATCGCCTGCTGCACGCGTACTTCGCCGAGAACCGCGACATCACCCGCGCCGAGACGCTCCTCGAGCTCTGGCGCGAGATCGGCCTGCCGGACGACGGGTTCGAGCGCGCCGGCGATCCCGCGATCCTGCGCGAGGTGGTCGATCAGCACAACGAGGCCATCGCGCGCGACGTGAACGGCGTGCCGGCGGTCGTCATGGAGGGGAACGACGTGCCGATCGTGGGGGCGATGCCCTACGAGACCTATCGCCGCTGGGTCCTGCGGCGCCTCGCGGGAGAGATCTGATGACGGACGTCGGCTTCACGCACGTGGCGCTGCTCGTGGGGAATCTCGACGCGAGCACGGCCTTCTACCGGAAGTACGCGCGCATGGAGGTCGTGCACCAGCGCGCCGACGGCAGCACGCGGGTCGCCTGGATCAGCGACCGCACGCGACCCTTCGTGATCGTGTTGATCGAGATGCCGCGCTACGTTCCCCGGCCGCTCCTGCGCGCGGCGAACGGCGTCCTGCGCATGCTGGTGCCGTTCGAGCATCTGGGCGTCGGATGTCCCAGCCGCGACGAGGTCGATCGGCTGTGCGCCGAGGCGCGGGGCGAGGGACGGCTCGCCCGCGGCCCGACCGACTACGGTCCGCCGGTCGGCTACTGGGCCTTCATCACCGATCCCGACGGGCACACCCTCGAAGTGTCGCACGGGCAGGAGATCGGCCTCACGGTGGATCGCGCCGGCGCGGCGTGATCGGCGCGGCGCTGCGATGACGGACGCGCGTCGCGCCAGGCGCCGCCGCGCTCCGCAGCCCGCACCGCCGACGCCGGTCGTACCCGCGGCCGCTGCGTGGGCGACCATCGTCCCGTTCGTCGGCCCCGCGGTCATCGCAGCGGTCGCCGCCGCGATGCTCGCCTGGACGTGGCGAACGTGGCCCGACCCGATCATCGACTTCGGGCGCGAGGTCGACTTCGCGTGGGAGCTCTCGCGCGGCAAGGTGCTCTACACCGACGTCGTGCACATCAGCGGGCCGCTGTCGCCGTACGTGAATGCGCTCTGGTTCCGCCTCTTCGGGCCGGGGATCATGACGCTCGCCTGCTGCAACATCGCGATCGCCGCGGTGGTGGTCGTGCTCCTCTACCGACTCTTCCTGCGCCTGGGAGATCACCTCGCGGCGACGGCGGCGTGCCTCGTCTTCGTGACGCTCTTCGCGTCGGCGCAGTTCGTCCGCATCGGCAACTACAACTGGGTGTGCCCGTACTCGCACGAGCTCACGCACGGCGCGGCGCTCGCCCTGGCCGGCCTGTGGGCCCTGTCGCGCTACCAGGCCGACGGGCGACTGCGCTGGATCGCGTTCATGGGGATGGCGCTGGGGCTCCTCGTTCTCACCAAGGTCGAGGTGTTGGTCGCGGGCACGATCGGTCTCGGGACGGGCCTCGCGCTCACCGTCGCGATCGAGAGGCCGCCGCGCCGGCTTGCGCGCATCGCCGGCACGCTCGGAGGCGTCGCGCTGGTGCCGATCGCCGCCACGTTCCTGTGCTTCGCGCGCGTGCTCTCGACCGACGAGATCCTGCGCTGGCCGCTCGGGCACTGGCGTGCGGCGGCGCGAGCCGACCTGGTGGCGATGCCCTTCTACCGCGAGGGGCTCGGCATCGACGACGTGCCGGCGAACCTCGCCAAGCTCGGCACGGCCGCGCTCTGGTGGCTCGCGGTCCTCGGGCCCGGGATCGTGGGCGCGGTCGCGCTCCGCCGGCCCGGGCGGCACCGCGCGCCCGTCGCGGCCGCGCTCTTCGCCGCCACCGCCCTCGGGCTCTGGTGGCGATGGCGGGCGATCGCCTGGTTCGACGCCGCGCGCCCGCTGCCCCTCTTCATGCTCTTCGTGCTGGCCGGCTCGGTGACCGCCCTCGCGCGTCACCGGCGCGACCCCGAGCGGGCGCGGCGCTTCGCCCTGCAGGCGGCCGCCGCAGCCTTCGGTCTCGCGATGCTCGCGAAGATGATCCTCGACGCGCGCGTCTTCCACTACGGCTTCGTGCTCGCCATGCCGGCGACGCTGGTGCTGGTGGTGGCGCTCCTCGCGTGGCTGCCCGATGCCGCGAGCGAGCTCGGCGGCTACGGACCGGCGCTGCGCGCCGTCGTCCTCGGGGCGCTCGTGGTCGGCGTGCCGGCGCACCTGGGAGCGATGTCGCGCCTGGTCGCGCAGAAGGTGCACGCCGTGGGCGAAGGGCGCGACCTCATCCTCGCCGACGATCGCGGCCCCGTGGTGGAGAAGCTGCTCGGCGAGGTGCGAGCCCGCGCATCGTCCGGGCAGACGCTCGTCGTCGCGCCCGAGGGCATCATGGTCAACTACATCGCGCGGCGCGAGAACCCGACGCCCTACTACCAGATCGGGCCTCTCATGATGACGGTCTTCGGCGAGGATGCCGTCCTGCGCTCGCTCCAGGAGCATCCGCCCGCCTTCGTGGCGCTGGTGAACAAGGAGACCGCGCACGAGGGCGCCCGCTTCTTCGGACAGGACTACGGGCGGCGCGTCTTCGCGTGGATCGAGGCGAACTACCGGTCGGTCGCCGAGATCGGCCCGCCGCCGTTTCGCGATCGCCGGTTCGGCGCCGTGCTGATGGAGCGCACTAGCGTCCCATCGGCCACCGGTGCCCCTTGAAGCGCTCGCGCAGCTCGCGCTTGGCGATCTTGCCGACGCTCGTCTTCGGCAGCGAGTCGACGAACGCGATGTCGTCCGGCAGCCACCACTTGGCCACGCGCGAGGTGAGGTAGTCGAGGATCGCCTCCTGGGCGAGCGTGCGTCCCGGCTTCAGCACGACGCACGCGAGGGGACGCTCCTGCCAGCGCTCGTGCGGGAGCCCGACGACGGCCGCCTCGAGGACGTCGGGATGCCCCATGATGGTGTTCTCGAGCTCGACCGACGATATCCACTCGCCGCCGCTCTTGATCACGTCCTTGGCCCGGTCCGTGATCTGCATGTAGCCTTGCGGATCGATGTTCACGACGTCGCCGGTCCGGAACCAGCCGTCGTGGAAGGCGTCGGCGGCGCGCGGGTCGTCGTAGTAGCTCGACGCGATCCACGGGCCGCGCACCTCGAGCTCGCCGACGCTCTGCCCGTCCCACGGCAGCTCGCGGCCGTCCTCGGAGACGACGCGGATCTGGACGCCGGCGAGCGGCATGCCCTGCCGCGCGCGCACGCGGCGCTTCTCGTTCTCGCTCCAACCCTCCATGGAGCTGCGCGGCTTCGACAGGGTGGCGAGCGGCGCCGTCTCCGTCATGCCCCAGGCCTGGATCACCGTGATGCCGCGCTTGTCGTAGGCGGCGATCAGGCTCTCGGGCACGGCCGAGCCGCCGCACGGCACCGCCCGCAGGCTCGAGAGGTCGTAGGGGCGCTCCTCGAGGGCCTGCAGCAGGCCGAGGAGCACGGTCGGGACGCCGGCGGTGACCGTCACGCGCTCGGCCTGGATCAGCTCGCCGATGTCCTTCGGCGCCGGCGCGACGCCGGGATAGACCTGCGCGGCGCCGACCATCGTGGCGCTGAACGGCAGCCCCCAGGCGTTGGCGTGGAACATCGGCACGACCGACAGCACGACGTCGCGCTCGGAGAGTCCGAAGGCGTCGGCCATGCACTGCGCGTAGCACTGCAGGACGAGCGCGCGGTGACTGTAGGCGACGCCCTTCGGGTGGCCCGTCGTCCCGGACGTGTAGCACATGGCCGCCGCGTCGTTCTCGTCGAGCTCGGGCCACGCGATCTCGTCGGAGGCGCCGGCGAGCAGATCCTCGTAGCGCACCATCGGCTGCAATGGGGTCTTCGGCAGCGGGCCGTCGCCCATCGAGACGAACGTCCGCACCGACTTCAGCTCCCTCGCGTGCGGCTCGAGGCCCGCGACGAGCTCCTCGTCGACGAACAGGACGACGTCCTCGGCGTGGTTCACGATGTAGCAGATCTGCTCCGGGAAGAGCCGGATGTTGACCGTGTGCAGGACGCGCCCCGACGACGGTACGGCGAGGTAGAGCTCCAGGTGGCGGTACGTGTTCCAGCCGAAGGTGCCGATCCGCTCGCCCGGCCGCACGCCGAGGCTGCCGAGGGCGTTGGCGAGCCGCGCCGCGCGCCGGGCGAGGTCGGCGTACGTGTAGCGATGGAGACCGCGCGCCGTCCGGGTCGTGATCGTCTTCTCGGGAAAGAGCGTCCGTGCGCGGCGCAGGAGGTCCGTGATCGTGAGCTGGTGATCCATCATGAGTCCGCGCATGGTCCTCACCTCCCGAGAAACTCGATCAGCACCTTGGCGAGGCGCTCGGGGTCCTCGAGGTGCGGATGGTGCGCGACGCCCGAGAGCTCGATGCGCTCGGCGCGGAGTGCGCGCAGGCGATCGGCCTGCTCGTCGTCCGGAAGCTGATACGGGCTCTCGGTCCCCGCCACGTAGAGCACGGGACACGCGACGCGCTGCCAGAAGGGACGGGCCTGGCGCACGTAGTACGGCGTCGGGGCCGTCGTCTGGTGCAGCGGATCGAACTTCCAGACGCGTGAGCCGTTCTCGGCGCGCGTGCCGTGGAGCGCCATGTGGGCCGCGACCGGGTCGGGGAACGTGGGGAAGCGTTGGCGGAGCCGCGTCGTCGCCTCGGCGAGCGTCGTGCGCAGGCGCGGGCGCACGGCGACGCGCTCGAGGTCGGCGAGCCACGCCACGTAGCGGTCCGGGGCGGCCTTCGGGTCCGTGTCCGGCGGCCCGAGCGCGTCGACGCAGACGAGGGCGGTGACGCGGTCGGGGTGCGTTCCGGCGTAGAGCACCGCGGCGCCCGCGCCCATCGAATGTCCGACCAGCGCGACCCGGCCCCCGAGCGCGCGCACGATCCCGGCGAGATCGGCGGCGTAGTCGGGGAAATGATAATAGCCGCCCGCGCCGATCCACTCGGAATCGCCGTGGCCACGCCAGTCGAGCGCGAGCACGTGGTGGCCGGCGGCGGCCAGGCGCGGCGCGACGAAATCCCACGCGTGCGCGTGCTCCAGGAAGCCGTGCAGCAGCAGCACGATACGACCCTCGTCGCCCCACTCGACGAGATGGTGGCGGAGCCGGTTGGCGTCGATGAAACGATCCCGCGGCGTCATGGCGAGCATCCGGAAGTGGCCGGCGCGAGCCCGTCTTGTCAACTCGGCGCCCGCTGGCAATGGTCGGCCTGATGCTCCGCATTCGCCGCGCGCGTTCCGACGACGGACCCGGCATCCACGCCGCCCACGCCGCGGCGATCCTCGTCACCTGCCGGAGTCACTACGCCGCGGAGGAGGTGGCGGTGTGGGCGGAGCGTCTCACGCCGGCGAGCTACGCCGAGGACGTCGTCCAGCGCGACGTCTTCGTCGCCGAGGATGGTGCGCGGATCCTCGGCTTCGGCGTGCTCGATGCAAACGATCGGGAGGTCCGCGCGGTGTACGTGCACCCGGACGCGGGGCGGCGGGGCATGGGGCGGGCGCTCCTCCACGTCCTCGAGACGACGGCACGCCTTCGCGGCCCGGGGCGCCTCCACCTGGACTCGTCGCTCAACGCGGTCCCGTTCTACCTCGCCGCAGGCTGGGCGCGGGAGCGCGCGACCACGCACACGCTGGCGCCCGGACGCGACATCGCGTGCGTCGTCATGACGAAGACGCTCGCGGAGCTGCCCGTCGTCGTGCGCGAGGAGACGCCGGCGGATGCGGACGCCATCCGCGCCGTCAACGAGGCCGCGTTCGGCCGCGCCGGCGAGGGCGTGCTCGTGGATCGCCTCCGCCACGCGGGCGCACTCGGGCTGTCGCTGCTCGCGGTGCTCGACGGGGCCGTCGCCGGCCATCTCGCTCTCAGCCCGGTCACGATCGATGGCGCATGCGGCGCGCCGCTCGGCCTCGGGCCGATGGCCGTGCTTCCGGCGTACCAAGGAAACGGCATCGGCTCGCGCCTGGTCGAGGAGGGACTCGCACGGGCGCGCGAGCGCGGCCATGGCGCGGTGGTCGTCCTCGGTCATCCCGAATTCTATCCGCGCTTCGGCTTCGTGCCGGCG
>DATJZY010000089.1 GCA_035577985.1 Candidatus Eisenbacteria bacterium | reverse complement strand
CGTGTAGTTCTCGATGTACCAGCCGTTGCGGAGGACGACCCACGGGCTGCCCGAGCCGCGGAGGATCGCTTCGGTGGCCTCGTGCTCGCCGGCGATCGGCAGGGTGCTCGCGTCGGCGTGCAGCACGCTCGTGTACGCGAGGAGTTCGACACCGGCGGCCTTGGCCGCCTCGATCACCGCACGGTGCTTCTCGACGCGGTGGCCGAGCTCCGTGCCCGATACGAGAAGCAGGCGCTCGACTCCGGCGAGCGCCGGCGCGAGCGTCGCCGGCTCCGCGTAGTCGCCGTGTCGCACCTGCACGCCGCGCGACGCGAATCGCGCCGCCTTCTCGGGATCGCGAGCCACGGCCACGAGCCGACCCGGCGGGACGACCTCGAGCAGGCCGTCGAGGACGAGGCCGCCGAGCATTCCCGATGCACCGGCGACGGCGATCATCCTTCACTCCGTTGGTTCATGACTCGCTCGGATTCGTGGACGACCTTCACGCCACCCAGCCAGCGGACAGTGGGCGCCACCGGCTCGCGCTCCACTCGCGCGCTCAGCACGGATCGAAACGCCGCGCGATACGACCAGGCGAGGAAAAGCTCGAGCCCGAGAACGACCATCGCGAGAGGAAGTCCCGACGGCGCGAGAAACACGTGGATGGCGACGATGTTGACGATGACCGGCGCAAGCAGGATCAGTGCGAGTGGCACGAAGCGGCCGGTCAAGAGCGCGACGCCTGCGATCGTGTAGATCCCGAACAGCAGAGGGAAGAAGTACCCGCTGGCGACGAGACCCCCGATGAGCTCTCCAGCCTTCCCCTCCATCTGCGGCTGGGGGAGGAATTCGAGAAACCCATTCAGACCCGAGACGAAGAAGATCAAGCCTAGAAAGACGCGCAGTGTCGAAGCGGATTTGGATTTCATGGCACTTGCTCCTCGCTCCGGACCGTCGCAGCGCAAGGCGCGTGCCACAGCTATCGCCCGCCAACCGAGCAGCGGGAAGCGCGGCACTCTTCCAGTGCCGAAGCCGATGCCTGGCATCCGGCAGATTCGCCGGATCCCGGCAGGTTCAAACGGCAGCGCGTGATCGCGGATAGGCGCGATCGTCTTCTCGACGTCCTGCAGTCGGGCAATCGTTCCCGCGAAGCGCCGCTACGGTCTCTCCCAGCCGCCGCCTAGTGCCTTGTAGAGGTTCACGACCGCCAGAAGCTGATCGCGCCGTGTCTGAGCAAGCGCGACCTCCGCTGGGTAGAGCTGCTGCATTGCATCCAGCACGTCCAGGTAGTTCGAAGTGCCCGCGGCATAGCTGGCAAGCGACAGTTCCGCTGCTTCTCGAAGCGCGGTCACCTGACGTTCCTGCGCGGTCCGCTCCTCTGCGAGTCGCCCCTCCGCGGCGAGCGCGTCGGCGACCTCGCGGAATGCCTCGACGAGCGTCGCGCGGTACTGCGCGATCGTCTGGTCCCAGAACGCCTGCTGCGCGTAGTACGACTCGAGCAGCTCACCTCCTTGGAATACGGGCCCGGTCACGTTCGCGGCAATGTTCCAGATGCTTGCGCCGTTCTTGACGACGTTGCCGATCTTCGGGCTCTCCCCGCCGTACAGCGCTGAGAGGCCGACGGTCGGAAAGAAATTCGCGACCGCCACCCCGATGGCGGCATTCGCCGCGATCATGTTCTGCTCCGCTTGCCGGATATCCGGGCGGCGCCGGAGTAGGTCGGCCGTCAGTCCCGGTGGTGTCGCGGGGGTCGTCTCATCGACGAGTGGCATGCCGCGGTCGATCGGGCCCGGGTTTGTGCCGAGCAGCGCGCTGATCACGTCTTCCTGCTCCGTGATTTGCCGTTGCAAGGCGGCGATCTGCGCGAGGCTCGACTGCAGGTTTGCGTCGGCCCGCGACGTCGAGATCTTCGTGTCCGTCCCGCCGAGATAACGCGCCGTGAAGACGTCGAGCGTGTGCCGATAGGTCTCCGCACTCTCGCGCGCGATGGCGAGTTCGCGATCGAGTTCGAGGAGCTGGAAGTAGTCAGTCGCCGCTTCGCTTACGAGTGTGACGATGACGCCGCTTTGCGCCTCCTCGCTCGCGAGGAACTGCGCCCGCGCCTGCTCGGTGGAGCGACGAATCCGTCCCCACACATCGATTTCCCAAGACAGATTGAAGGCTCCCATGAAGAGATTGAACGTCGCGCTGGGCACCGACGTCCTCTGGCGCTCTGCCGACCCCTGATATCCGACCTGGGGATGAAAAGCCGACGCCGCGACGCCGACCTGCGCGCGGGCTTGCTCGACGCTCGCGACAGCGCTCTGGAGGTCGTAGTTGCCCTCGAGCACCCGGTGAACGAGCGCCTGGAGAACGGGGTCGCCGAACACCTGCCACCACGGGAGGTCGGCGAACGAGGCCGCGTCCGCCGGCTCGATGCGGCCGCGAAAATTCGCCGGTGTGTTGGCCTGCGGGCGTTGATAGTCGGGGCCGACCTCGATGTTCCAGAGTCGGCCGAGGAAGCCGTGGGGCGCCGTGACTGGCGCGCATCCCGTCAAGGAGAGCAGCGCCGCCACCGCCGCGCGCACGCCCCAGCTCGTCACCGTCCGTGCTCTTCCATGGGGACGTCAGTCGGGCTCGATGTGTCCGCTTCCGCGGGTCGACGCCAGCGCCGCGACACACGCTCGACGACTACGAACAATACGGGGACGAGTAAGATCGCGATGGCGGTCGAGAACAGCATGCCGCTGATCGTCACGGTGCCGATCAGTCTGCGGGCGATGCCGCCGGCGCCGAGCGCCGACCAGAGCGGCAGCAGTCCGAAGATGAACGCGAATGACGTCATGAGGATCGGGCGGAGCCGGCGGCGCGCGCCGGTCAGCGCCGCGTCCACGAGCGACGCGCCCCTCTCCAGCTCCGACTTGGCGTACTCGACGATGAGAATCGCATTCTTCGCGGACAGGCCGATCAGCATGAGGAGGCCGACCTGCGCGTAGACGTCGTTGTCGAGCCCGCGCGCCCAGAGCCCCACGAACGCTCCCGCGACCGCGATCGGTGTGCTGAGCAGGATCGTCCAAGGCAGCGACCAACTGCGGTAGAGCGCCGCGAGGATCAGGAAGACGAGGACGAGCGAGAGGGCGAAGACGCCGAGGCCGCTCCCAGCGATCGACTGCTGGTAGCTCATGCCGTTCCACGCGTATCCCATGTCGCGCGGCAGGACCTCGTCGGCGACAGCGGCGACAGCGGCCATCGCCTGGCCCGTGCTGTAGCCCCGCGCCGGCACGGCGAAGACCTCGACCCCGCGATATCCATTGAATCGAGTCACGAACTCGGGGCCGGACGACTTCTGCAGGTCGACCACGGACGAGAGCGGCACCATCTCGCCGGTTCCGTTGCGGACATGGAAGAGGCTCACGTTCGACGGGTCGGCCCGGTACTGCGGCTCGGCCTCCACGAACACGCGCCAGACGCGCCCGAAGCGGTTGAACTGGTTCACGTACGTGCCGCCGAGCAGTGCCTGGAGCGATCCGTACACGTCCTGGATCGGCAACCCGAGCTTGAACACGCGATCTTCGTCGACGTGCGCGAAGAGCTGCGGTGCTGCGGGCGTGAACGTCGTTCTCATGAACGCGATCGCCGGCCGTTTGCGCGCCTCGGCGATGAACCGCTGCGTGTTCTGCCACAGGTGGTCGACGGTGCCACCAGCGCGGTCCTGGATGAAGAAGTCGACGCCGCCGGCCTGCCCGACGCCTGGAATTGCCGGCGGCAGCAGTGCCATGACCTGCGCCCCGGGGAGCGCCGACAGCTTTGCGTTCACGGCGTCCACGATGGCGTCCGCCTGCAGCTCGGGCGTCGCGCGCTCGTCGTAGGGGGCGAGCTGGACGAAGGCGAGCCCGCTCCGGGGGCTGCTCGTCTGCGAGAGGATGCTGAACCCCGACACCGAATTGATGTAGTGAACGCCGGGCTGGCCCTTCAGGATTTCGTCGAGCTTCCGCATGACCGCGTTCGTCCGCTGCAGCGATGCCGCCTCGGGAAGCTGGACGTTCACGAGGAAGTAGCCCTGGTCCTCCTGCGGCATGAAGGACCGCGGCAAGACCTTCCCGAGACCGCCCGCGAGGGCCGCAAACGCGGCGAGCAGGAGGAACGCGAGCCCGGCCCGCCGGATGAGGAAGCGCGCGCCGTGCACGTAACCCGTCTGCGCCGACGCGAAAACGCGATCGAACACCGCGAAGAAAGGTCCGAGCAGTCCGCGCCGCCCTTCGTCCGACCGCGGGCGTAGGATCGCGGCGCACTGCGCAGGCTTGAGCGTGAGCGCATTGACGGCCGAGAGCAAAACCGAGAACGCGATCGTCAGTGCGAACTGCCGGTAGAGCGAGCCCGTGATGCCAAGGATGAAGCCCGCGGGAATGAAGACGCTCGAGAGCACGAGCGCGATACCGACGACCGCCCCGCCGACCTCGTCCATCGCGGCGACCGCGGCGTCGCGCGGCGAGAGGCCTTCATCGATCTTCGCCTGGACCGCCTCCACGACCACGATCGCGTCGTCGACGACGAGCCCGACGGCGAGCACGAGACCGAGGAGCGAGAGCGTGTTGATCGTGAACCCCATCATCGGGAAGAACAGGAAGGTGCCGATCAGGGACACCGGGATCGTCTGGATCGGAACCCACGTCGCGCGAAGGCTCTGGAGAAACACGAACACCACGACGAGAACGAGCCCGATCGCCTCGACCAGGGTGATGACGATCTCCTTCGCGCCCTCGGTTACCGGAATCGTCGTGTCGAGTGTCACGTCGGCCTGCATGTCTTCCGGGAACCGGTCCGCTAAGCGAGCCATCGTGGCCTTCGCGCGGTTCGCCGCGCCAAGCGCGTTCGACCCGGGGACCTGATACAGGCCGATCAACGCCGCAGGCGCACCGTTCGTGTAGGCCTGCATGTTGTAGTTCTCGACGCCGAGTTCGATGCGGGCGACGTCCCGGAGGCGGACGAGGGAGCCGTCGGCGTTGGCCCGCACGACGATGTCTCCAAACTCCTCGGCGTTCACGAGGCGCCCGCGGGCGCGGACGGTGTACGTGTGCTCGCGTCCGGGCGGCGCCGGCTCGCCCCCGATCTCGCCGGCGGGGTTCACCGTGTTCTGCGCGGAGATGGCATTGGTCAGGTCGGTGACCGTGAGCCCCATGTTCGCGATCGTGTCCGGAGCCACCCATACGCGCATCGCGTAGTTCGATGCGCCGAAGACGCGGACCTGTCCGATGCCGGGCACACGAGCGAGCTCGTCCTGCACGTTGACCGCGATGTAGTTGGAGAGGAACGTCTGGTCCCACGTTCGGTTCGGCGAGGTGACCGTGAAGACGAGCAGCGGGATGCCGGCCGTCTGGATCGTGGTGAGGCCGTAGGCATTGACCGCGGTCGGCAGGCTGGCCTGCGCCTGTGCAAGCCGGTTCTGGACCTGGACCTGATCCATGTCGATGTCCGTCTCGACATCGAACGACACCTGGAGCGTCATCGTGCCGTCGTTGGCGGAGATGGCCTGCATGTAGATCATCCGCTTGGCGCCGTTCACCTGCTCGTCGATCGGCGTTGCGACGGACTGCTCGACCGTGAGCGCGTCGGCACCGGTGTACGTGGCGGTCGTCTGGATCTGCGGCGGAGCGATCTCGGGCAGTTGCGCGACCGGAAGCCGAAAGATCATGACGCCGCCCGCGATCACAACCAGAATGGCGAGGACCTGCGCGACGATCGGGTGATCGATGAAGTAGCGCGACACCGCACCCCCTTTATCCGTGCGCAGGCGCTGCGGCCGCGGCCGGAATCGACGTATCCAGCTTCGCGCGCACGACGATGCCGTCGCGCACTTTCTCCAGCCCTTCGGTCACGACGCGTTCGCCCGGCTTGACGCCGTCCTCAATGATCCACAGCCCGTCGACTTGCTCGCCCACTTTCACGGTGCGCAGCGCCACTTTGTCGTCGGCGCCGACGACGGCGACTCGGTGCACGCCCTGTGTCTCTTCGACGGCGCGCTCCGGCACGAGCAGGGCGCCGCGCACGGTCACTGGAGCGCGGACCTTCGCGTACAATCCCGGTCGTAGCGTCGCATCCGGGTTCGGGAAGAGAGCCTGTACCAGGATTGTCCCGGTCTGCTTGTCGGCCTGACGGTTCGTGACGTAGAAGTGGCCGACGAGCGGATACGTGCGGTCATCGGCCAGGATCAGCTGGAGATCCGGCTCATCCGCGGCGCGTCCCTTCTCCTGGTGCTCCTTGATCTTGTCGGCGACGCGGAGATACTCGCGCTCGGTGATCGGAAACTGGATCTTTATCGGGTCGACCTGGGAAACGGTCGTGAGCACGCTAGCCGGTGTGACGAGATCACCGACCTGGACAGGAGCGATCTCGGCGATGCCGTCGATCGGTGAATAGATCTTCGTCCACTCGAGGTTCAAGCGGGCGGTCTTCACCGCGGCCTCGGCGCCCTTTACGGCGGCTTCGCTCGCGTGAGTCGACTGGACGGCGTCGTCGAGCTGCTGTCGGCTCACCGCACCGCGCCCGACGAGCGGCGTGTACTTGGCGACGTCGAGCTGGTTCTTCCGGAGATCGGCGCGCTGCTGTGCGAGATCGCCGAGAGCCTGGTCGAGCGCGGCCTTGTACTGCCGATCGTCGATCTCGAAGAGCAGCTGATTCGCTGTCACGTGCGCGCCGTCGCGATAATCCTGCTTGAGCAGATAGCCCTGGACTCGCGGCATTACCTGCGCGTTCACGAACCCGACCGTCGTCCCGACCCACTCGGTATAGATCGGGACGTCCTTCTGGGCGACCTCGCTCACGAGGACTTCTGGCGGCGGCGGCGGTACCTCCGCTTTCTTGCAGCCAAACCAGAAAGGGCTCAGGAGAACGCCGAGTGTCGCTAAGAAGGCACGCTTCGGGCCCCACCGCTCGCTCGGTGTCCGGTCCCGATCTGCGGTGGTGACTCCGAGCATGCCCGCTTGAATCGCAAGCTGCGTGCCCGCGACTCGACAGAGACCAAAACGGCGCCGCAACCCAGCGCGCCGAATCCTGTGCCCGGAATCCGGCACGTGCGCCGGACCTGGGCACTCGTCGGGCACCCGCGGACGCTAGTCACTCGATTCCCGCGCCGACGACGCTCTTCAGCGTGCGGAAGCCTGAGCAGGTGCGTCCGACTCGGGCGGGCCGCTAGAAGCGAGTCGGCTGTCCAGTCCGGCTCGGGCCAGCTTGGCCGACACCATCTTTTGAATGGGATACAGGAGACCGACGGTCACCAGGGCTGCGATGGTCACCAGCCAGCCGAGAACGTCGTAGTGCTCGAGAGGCTCCCCCGGACGCTGCACCACGATCAGGCCGGCCACGGCGGCCGCCACGCCCCCCGAGAGCTGTGCGACGGAGCCGTTCGCCGCCATGAAGGCGCCGCGCTCGGCCAGCTCGGGGACCTCCGAGACGAGCGCCTGGCTCGAGATCATGCGCGCGCCGATCGCGCCGTAGAGCAGCACGTGGATGGCGATGACCCAGGCCAGCGGAGTCTCGCCGAGCCGGCAGTAGACCAGCACCATGGCGATGGACACGAACGATCCGATGCTGAACAGCCGGTACTTGCCGACCCCGTCGCTGAGCCGGCCCAGGAGCGGGCCGGCCGCGAAGCTGGACACTCCAGCGGCCAAGTAGACCCAGGGTAAGTGGTCCAAATCGATCTTCAGGTTGTTGACGCTGAAGGCGCTGGCAAAGGGCATGAGCATGAAGCCGCCCGTGGTCATGAAGATCGTGGCCAGGAAGACCAGGAGATAGCGGCCCTGGCCGACGGTCTTGACGAGATGAGCTAGGGGATTCCTAGTGACTTGC
>DATJZY010000088.1 GCA_035577985.1 Candidatus Eisenbacteria bacterium | reverse complement strand
GATCATCACCCGTCCGACGCACCGGACGACGTCGATTCTTTACGGAGCCGAAGTTCTTTCGCACAGATTCTCAGGCAAGGCACCGTAAGTGCGACTGCCGTCTGCGCTCTGGTGACATTCACGCATACTGGCCCAGGCGAGTCTCCACGTCCCTCAACGAGCATGCACGTGGTGCTGCACGCCAAGGTGTGGCCGCACATTGGTGCGGGTCCAGTGGATCCGCGCGAGACTTAGCGTGTGGAGGCTCCCGAGACGCGCTACGTCAAGACGCCTGATGGTGCCCATGTCGCCTACCAGGTCTTCGGCGACGGACCGTTCGACTTGGTGTACGTGCCGGGCTTCGCGTCGAACGTCGAGTACATGTGGCGTGTCGAGCAGTTCGCGCGTGGCCTGCGGCGGCTCGGGTCGTTCGCGCGGGTCGTCGTCTTCGACCGTCGCGGAACGGGCCTCTCGGATCGGATCGACGAGACGAACCTGCCGACCCTCGAGGCGAGGATGGACGACATCCGCGCGGTCATGGACGCCGCCGCGGTCGAGCGGGCGGCGCTCTTCGGCTCCGAGGACGGCGCCCTTCTCTGTGCAGTCTTCGCGGCCGCCCACCCCTCGCGCGTCTTCGCCTGCGTGCTCCACGGTACCGGGGCCCGAGGCCTGCGCGCGCCCGACTACCCGTGGGAGTGGAGCGCACAGCAGTGGGACGAGTACCTCGGAGACATCGACCGGCAGTGGGGGACACAGGATATGGCCGACCGGCTCGCGGCGCGTGCCTACCCGTCGCACGCGGCCGACGCGGGCTTCCGTCGAGAGCTCGCGTCGTTCCTGCGCTTCTCGGCGAGCCCCGGCGCCGCCTTGGTGTTCGAGACCCTGTATCGCGACGTTGACATCCGCGACGTTCTTCCCGCCATCCAGGTGCCCGTGCTGGTCGCGCATCGCGTCGACGACACGGAGGAGCCGATCGAGTGCGCGCGCCACCTCGCGGCAAACATCCCCGGTGCGCGACTGCTCGAACTCCCGGGAGCCGACCACTTCCCGTTCTCCGGCAATCAGGACGAGCTCTTCGATCCCGTCGAGCGGTTCTTCGCCGCCGCGCACGGCGCCGAGGTGGACTTCGACCGTGTCCTGGCGACCGTCCTCTTCACGGACGTCGTCGCCTCGACCGAGGCCGCTGCACGGATGGGCGACCGGGCGTGGCGAGACCTGATCTCGACGCACCACCAGCGCGTCCGATCCCTGCTGGGACGCTTTCGCGGGCGCGAGGTCGACGTCGCAGGCGACGGCTTCTTCGCCGTCTTCGACGGCCCAGCCCGTGCCGTTCGCTGTGGCCTCACGATCTGCGACGACGCCGGCGCTCTCGGCTTCGACGTACGGGTCGGCGTCCACACCGGCGAGGTCGAGCTCGATGGGGCAGCGGTTCGCGGGCTCGCCGTCCACATCGGCGCACGGGTCGCGGCGGAGGCCGAACCCGGTGATGTGCTCGTGACTAGCACGGTCAGGGACCTCGTGGTCGGCTCGGGGCTCGTCTTCGCGGACCGCGGTCGGCGCAGCCTCAAAGGGGTGCCGGGTGCCTGGGATACCTATTCAGCCTCCGCACCCGACAACGCCAGCGCTATCTGACGACCTCTGTCGCCGCCGCAAGTCGGCTTGGCAGTCAGGGGTCATTCCGGAACACTCGCCCAGGTGAGCCCGCTACCACCCGAGGAAGTAACTCGGCCACTGCCGGTCTTGTCTCGCTTTGCCACCCACCCTAGTGTGGGCGAATGACGAGTGCGGGCTTCGAGATCGAGATAAAGAGGCAGGGGTGGATCGATCCGGAGCTAGAGGTAGCTCCGGCCGACCTCTGCTCGCACGGTGACATCCGGCTCGAGATCGGCGGTCAGGTGATCGTCTCCGGCGAGGCCGAGCCGGGCGAGCTCGCCGATTGGTGGACGATCAGCACGAGCGCACTCGCTCTCCTTCGCACACTCGAATCGGATCACTCACCCGACCGGCGGGTCGCCGATCGGCTCATCCTCCACTGCGGAATGATCGAGATGCTGACCTGCCCGATCGGGGTCGACTGGTCCGTCACCCATCTTGGTGGACGGGTGCGTCTACGCGACGTCGCAAGGTTCGACACCGTCGACGAGACCGAGGCCATCCGCTTCCCCGGGCTCGAGGTCGAACTCGCCGAGGACGGGTATCGACTTCAAGTCGTCGCGTTCGCGGAGAAGGCAAAGGAGCCCTTCGTCGGTACCGAGAAGACGCCCGCGGACGACTACGAGCGGCAACTGTACGAGGAATTCTGGCGAGAGTACGACGGAAGACTCAGCCGCGCCCGGTCTCCCTTCGCGGAGTAGTTTCCGGTACACCCAACCGGCTCTGGTGACATTCCCGCACGCTGGCCCATGCGACTCGGCTGAAGCCTCACTCGCTGCCGCGGCGTTGTCGCCGATAGAGAAGCGCCAGTATCAGGAGGACGACGAGGAAGCCGGGGAGGGCGAACGTCCAGAGTCCTCCGCGTTCACTGATGAGTAGCGCGCCGACCAGCAGCGCGATCCCGAGCGCGTTGAGGAGCCATGCGCGCAAGCTCCGAGGCACTATTCAAAGTCTTCCCGATTCTGGTGACATTCGCGAACACTGGCCCAGGCGAGCGTCGCGTCCCCGATGATTCCCGCGGTGGCTCGGGGTCAAGCTTCGGACAACGACCTTAGACGAGGGGGCCCAAGATGAAGTTCATCCTCTCCATCTATCCAGACCGCACCGTCGAGCTAAGCCCAGAGCAGCGAGCAGCTATCCCCGACGCCGTCAGCGCGTGGATCGAGGAGATGGACGGACGCGGCGTTCGGCTTGAAGGGCATGTCCTCGAGCCCGCAAGCGAGGCCGCAACGGTCCGCGTGCGCGACGGTAACGTCGTGCGCGAGAACGGCCCAGCCACAGACTCAGACGTGCAGGTCAGCGGCTTCAACCTTCTCGACTGCGCCGACCTCAACGAGGCGCTAGAAGTCGCGGCCAAACATCCCGTCGCAGCCTTTGGCGTCCTGGAGTTGCGTGCATTCGCCGACGCCTGACGAGGCTGGCCCGCGCGGCTCTGGCCGCCAATGATGTCGTCAACTGACCTTGGCCGCCAGTCCTTGATAGGCCGGGTGAAGTTCGGCCCACCGCGTCTTGGCATCGTCACGGCGCTCACGCCCGGCGAGGTGGTCGCCGAGATCTTCGACATGAAGCTGCACTCCGGCCCCGTAAGCGGAGAGCAGGTCCAGTGGCATTCCCCGTTCTTCCCAGACGACGGTGGTCTGGTCTCCATCGGCGGTCAGCGTGACCTCGATGACATTCTCGTCGGGTTCGTCCGCGTCCCTGATGCGCACCAGCAGCCGCTGCGGCGGCTCGCACGCTTCCACGCGCCCGGTGCCTTCCCATCCGCTCGCGAAAAGGCGTGCGCGGTACTCACCGCCGCGGCGCAGGTCGCCCTCGACCTCGCCATACCAGCGGACCAGACGCGACGGATCGGTGAGTGCCGACCACACCTCGTCGACACCGGCGTCGAAGCGGTCTTCCATGCGCACGATGCCCTTTCCGTCGGCTGATCCCAAGCTGCCCAGGATGCGGCCGCCTTCACCTGCGTTGCTCGTCATCTGGTGCTCCTTGTTTGGCGGGCTGGAAGTAGCACTCTCCTCTGAGACCCGACAGGT
>DATJZY010000087.1 GCA_035577985.1 Candidatus Eisenbacteria bacterium | reverse complement strand
GATCAAGCAGCTGATCCTCACGCGCATCCCGCAGCAGCGCATGGGCCGCGCCGAGGAGGTCGCCGACGTAGTCGCCTTCCTCGCGACGCGCGGCAGCTACGTGAACGGCACCGTGATCCACGTCAACGGCGGGATGTTCGGCGGGTAGGAAGCGGATGGAGCGTTCTCGCGCGCTTCTGCGCTCCGCCGCCACATTGCTCTGCGGGAGTCTGCTCGCTCTCGCCGCGACCGCGGACGACGATGGACCCGAGCAAGTCTATTCGGGATCGCAGGTCGCGATCGCGGAGGAGCGATGGGGAGCCGTCTACGACGGCCTGAGTCGCAGGGCTCAGCAGTCCTTCGAGGACGCGATGGTCCACGTCGCCCAGCACATGGCAATGCTCGGCATTACCGATCGTCGGTCGGCGAGAGACTGGTTCATCCGGGTGGTGCCGAAGACTGCGCAGCTCCGCGCCCTGTTCGAGGTGAAGGAGTACTCCGTCTCGTCCGTCGATCGGAAGGATGGAGAGGCCGTACTCCATGTGGTGGAGAAGGGAAAGGCCGAGTCCCGTGCGATTCGCATGGTCGAGGAAGATCGGCTCTGGAAACTCGACGTGGGGCTGTAGCTCCCACGATCACCCCGTGGTGCCGCCGCTTCTGATGTTCGTCGCAGTCCTGCTATCTGCCTGCGGTTCGGGCGAGAGCTCATCGACCGGGATGCGAGTCATCGATCTCACTGCCGGATCGGGCTCGCGAGGGGAATACCGGCTGACGGTGCCCGAGCGCTACCTGATGCACAGCGATCCAAACGTTTTCTTTCTCAAGGCGGCGTATCCGGGAATGGTCCCCTACTCGAAGGAGATCCGGCAGCGGTTCTACAAGGAGAGTGGCGGGAGGGCGGAGATCACGTCTTGATCTGGCTGGAGCTCAACACGATCTCGCCCGTCGACGTGGAATCGGGTCGAGTGGGCGATCGGAACGATGCCGGTCGCTTCATGCTCGAGAACTACATCCTGAAAAAACTCGAGGCCAGTCCGTTGACGGAAGCGACCCACTCTCCCGAACGCGTCACCAAGTATGTCGGGTCGCGGGACTACGAGACGTTCTACGTGCTGCGCCAGCAGGATGGCAGGGTCACTGCCGTGAAGTGTCAGGTCACGAGGTGCAAGGCGCTCACGACCTGGAAGGGAATGTTCGCGATCACGTATTGAGTTCGGTAAGGGCCACTTCGTCGACATGGTCGATCTCGACCGGTCGCTGCAAGCGCTCGTTGCCTCGTCGTACGGGATGGAGTCGAATCCCGCCGACCACCATCGAGCGCGAGGAGTTCCTACACGGGCGCGAGCGCGGTGCCGCTCGTGGTCGACATCCACGGCTGGACGGCGACGGACGAGATCCAGCGCGCGCTCTCCGGCTTCCTCGCGCTCTCCGACGCGCGCGGCTTCATCGTCGTCTATCCGCAGGGTGTCGGGAACGCGTGGAACGGCGGCGTCTGCTGCACGAACACGCCGACCGACGTCGAGTTCATCCGCGCGATGGTCGCGCAGATGCACGTCGAGGCGAACATCGACGCGCGGCGCGTCTACGTGACCGGCCTCTCGAACGGCGGCGCGATGACGCATCGCCTCGCGTGCGAGGCCGCGGATCTCTTCGCCGCAGCTGCGCCGCTCGCGTTCCCGATCTCGCTGTCTCCGCCGTCGAGCTGTCAGCCGTCGCGTCACATCCCGGTGCTGACCTTCATGGGCCTGACCGACATGCTGGTCGCCTACAACGGCGGCACGTGGCCGTCGGCGGCGGCGACGTTCGCGCACTGGCGAAGCACGGATGCGTGCGGGACCGGAACGCCCGAGGTCCACATCGCACAGGGCAACAGCTACTGCGACACCGACACGAGCTGCGCGGACGGCGTGCAGGTGGGGCTCTGCAGCATCACCGCGCAGGCCTTCCCGGGGCAATTCTACGACGGGCACATCCTGTATCTGAATCCCGACTACAACCTCGCCGTGCTCGCGTGGGATTTCATGTCGCAGTTCACCTTGCCGCCGCCGGCTCCCGAGGTGCCGGCGCTGCCGCTCGCTTGGTGGCCCGTCGCCGCGGGTGCGCTGCTCGCGGCCGCGACTCGGGTCTACTCGACGTCGAGGAAGTCCCGATCCCACGCCGCGACTTGATCGACCCAGCCCCATCGCATCGGGAGACGCCGCGAGTCTCCTTCATGTAGCTCCCACGCCAGAACCGCGAGTGCCGACCACGCGTGCCACGCTCGGAGCCGCCTGCGATCGAGCTGGAGTCTACGCGTTCGCTCGTACTCTCGAATCATGGTCTCGGCGAACGGCTCGCAGGTGAACGCGTACCGGAGATCGCGGTGGGGATCTCCGATGCGCGCGTGGGTGAAGTCGAAGGCGCCGAGGACCTGCTTCCCATCCTCACTGAAGCCCGCATTGTGATGGCAGAAGTCGTCGTGGAGCAGAACCGGAGGGACGCCTCCTCGTGGAGCCATGGCGCAACCCGCAGCAGGTCCTCGAGCAGACTTCGCCTCTCCGGTGAATCGAGGCGCCCTCGTAGGCGCGTTTCGATCCAGCTCGCCGATGGCGGCCAGAACGATCTCTCGAACCCCATCGCGCTGGCCGTCTCCAACGGGAACAGCTCGTGGAACTCCGCCAGGAAACGACCGAAGTGGCTTGCGATCCCCTCTTGCGACACCGCATCGAGGCTCGCCCACCACTCGAAGGCGACGGGCTCGCCCGGAGCCTTCTCCAGGATGTCGAATTCACCCGTCGCGGTGATGAACAGCGGAGTGGGAACGCCGAGCGAGACCCGCCCGCGCACGTGATGCAGCAGCCGATGCTCTCTCCGGAAGAGATCTCGTACCGGTGCGGAGTTGGCACGTCGGACGACGCAGCCGCCGACCGACCACACCGTCTTGTCCTCGCTTCGCGCCCGCTCCTCGATGGGCTCGCCCAGCAGCTGCGGCGCCGATGAAGAGAGCAAAGCCGCGATCTCTTCCAGCTCGCGCGACATCTCGCCCTCGCGTGCGCCTAGGCCCGCTCCTCCTTCGCGAGCAGCGCGCGCACGGTCTCCTGGTGCGCGCGCGTCGTGAAGGTGTTCGGCTCGGCGTACTCCTCGAGCAGCAGCGTGTGCTCGAAGGGCGCGTCGCAGGCGGCGCGCAGGATCGGCTTCGTCATCGCGGGCACGTGCTCGGGCAGCTTCGCGATC
>DATJZY010000086.1 GCA_035577985.1 Candidatus Eisenbacteria bacterium | reverse complement strand
CCACGTAGCCCGCGTACGCCGTGACGGCGCGCCGGCGGGCCGATTTCGCGGGCAAGCCGAGGGCGCGGTACGTGCGGGCGAGAAAGGCGACGCGTTTCTCGACGACGCGCGCCACCACCGCCGCGAAGGCGGGCCGCGTCGACGGGTTCTCGACCGTCCAGCTCAACGTCAACTTCATCCGCGCGATCCGGCCCGGCGAAGGCACGGCCACGATCGAGAGCCGCCTCGTCCGCCAGGGCCGCCGGATCATCGTCGCCGAGGCGGAGATGCGGTCGGCCGACGGCAGGCTCTGCGCGATCGCAAGCGCCACCTGCATGCCGGGCGGCTGAGCGGTCCGGGGCAGCGATCCGGGCCCGATCGTCAATTGATGTCGGCGACGACGGCCGCGCCTCCGACCATCTGCTTGAACCACGTGTACGGGACGTACACGTAACCGCCGTCGCCGTAGCAGCTCCCCCAGGAGTTCTTCATGATGACGTAGCCGCCGCCGTCACCGGCCGGCGCACCTGCAGGGAGCTGCGTGTTGTCGATGAGACCCGTCACGATCGTGATGTGACCTCCGCGATCGCACTCGCACCCCGGGCTCGTCGTGCAGCGCCCCATGCCGTCGACGGCGCAGTGCGCACCGCGGTAGGTCATGTAGCCGTTCGCATCGGGGCCATCGAAGGTCGGTGTCACGGGGAAGCCGACGATGACGGGCTTCTGGAAGATCGCGAGTGCCCACACCAGGGTTGCGAAGGAGTTGTTCGGGTTCGCGGGGTCCCAGAACCACGTGTACTGCGTCGGCGCGAAACCGGAGGTGGTAGGCGTGTCGGGGCCGATGGCGGCGCAGAAGCGGAACAGCCCGAAGTCGAAGCAGATCACCTGCCCCTGATGGTTGGTGTCGGAGCAGAATGCCGACTGTGCGCCGCCGTAGCCGAGGCAGCTGTTGTGGTACGTCATCGCGACGTTGTCGATGGTGCGGGAGTACGACGGATTGTAGGCCCACTGATTCTCGAACGGAAAGGTGTAGCCGGTGTCGAGGATCTTCTCGAGCGGCGGGCCGCCGTTGTCACCAAAGAAGGATGGGTACCAGAGGTGCTTGGTCTGGAAGACGAGGTGCTGCTCGGAGAGGTTGATCCACCGGTTGTACTTCTTCGCGACGAAGAGCTCGGTGGCCGCGACCGTGCCGAATCCCCAGCAGGTTCCACGTGCTCCCTGCTGCTTCACGCAGGTGGCGTCCCACTTGAGACCCCAGACGCGGTTGTTCCACACGCCGTTGGCCTTGTGCGCGCACAGCGGGCCCTGGTCGGTACGGGTGCCCGACCCTTCCTCGGCGCTGCAGCTCGAAGGATAGCCCGGCGGGGGAAATCCTCCCGGCGGCTGCACGAGCGGAACGAACTGTCCGAAGTTGACGGCGAGCGAATCGTTGAGCCCGCGCAGATCGGCGAGCGCGAACTGGCTCGCCTGGTCGGGCGACGGGTAGTTGCCGACGAGGGCCGGATCGAGGCTCGCGAGGCCGTCGTAGTACTCCCGGTACAGATCGAGCTGGTTCTGAAACGTCGGGAAGCCCTGGATGCCGGCCGCAAGGAAGCGATACCGTCCACGCGCGCCGAGCGTGGACACGGTGAGCGGGCTGCCCGCCCCGTCGGTCAGCGTGTGCAGATAGTCGCCGTCGTCGCCGGGCGTGACCGCCGAATCGTTCGGATCGACGCCGCCGAGGAGCTGTGGGGCAAGGGTCGGGTTGAGGTTCACGTAGTCCGTCACGACCTGCGTGTCGTTCGCGACCGCCTGATCGTCGACGGCGCGGTCGGCGGCGATCTGGTTCGGATCGATGCTCCGGAAGTCCGGACGCTGCTTGGCCTGGTTCCAGTCGTCCTCCGTCACCAGGACGGCGTTCGGCGGCAACGGATCTCCCGCGCGGCCGAACGCGTCGGCCGGCGTCTCCACCTGGGAGGTGAGAGAACGATGCACCTTGCGTCCCTTGAACTTCCCGGTGAGCGACTCACACGTGGCGGCATCGAGCGTGACCACGAGTCGCACCGGCCCGCCGAGGCTCCCGCAGCTCTTCCAGCGTGCCACGAAGCGCGTGCCGTGGCGCATCCGCTTCTGGTGCGCCGTCGCCGCAGGGCAGCCGCTGGCGATCGACACCTGGACGCCGCTGATGAGGATCGCGTCCGGCGTCACACCTCCCGGCACGAGCGGATCGCCCGTCACCGGAAAGCGTCCTCCCGGGCACGCGGCGGGGAGCTGCTTCTTTGCGGCCGCATCCCCGACGGCCCCGACGAACGACAACACCACGATCATTCCGCCCCACCACCGCAGCATCCGCATGAAAGGAAGTATATCACGCGGCGGCGTGGCCCGCACCCGGCGGGACCGCCCGCGGGACCCGTGTCTCTGCGAGCCGAGCCGCCGTCATCGGATTCCGGACACTAGAGCTGCCAGGCCACCGGACGGGTGGGATCCGGCTCGTACGCGCAGAAGGCGCCGGTGCGGATCCGTCGTGCGAGCGGCTCGTTCAGCGCGGGGAGTGCCGCGACGAGACGCTTCAGCGTCGAGCGGATGTTCTGCGTGACGGCCGAGCGCGCGCGCTCGCTCGCCCCGCCGACCCGGCGCGCGGCGCCGCCGACGCCCATCGCGGACGCGAGCTGTTCGGTGAGGAACTCCATCTCCGCGCGCAGCTTGTCGGTGCGACCGAGGTCCCCGTACGCCGCCGCCTCCTCGAGCTCGTCGCGCAGGTCGCCCAGGCGCCGCCGATAGGCCATGCGCGCCTTCGCGTCGAGGACGAGGCCGGCGTCCGCGGACGCCAGATGCCGGCGCGCCACCTGTCCGGGCTCCGCGTACACGGCCGCCACCAGGTCGAGCACGTGGATCTCCTGGCCGGGCCGCGCGAGGAGCTGCGCGAGATACTGGAGACCGCGGGTGTCCTTCAGCCGCACCACGGCGTCCTCCCAGGCGACGGTCCAGAAACCTCCTTCGCGGCGGAAGACGGTGGCGACGGGTGTCGATGCGGAGGAGGGTCGCGGGCGCTCCGCTGCGGGCGCTCCACGACCGCCTCCCCCTCGTGCGCGGCGCACCGCATCGCGGTCGCGTTCCGTGAACTGCACGCAGGGCGCGGCGCCCATGCCACCATCGACGGCGAGCGCCGTCTCGAAGTGCGTCATCGCCTCGTCCCACCGCTCGAGCGCGCCGGCGAGCACGCCGAGACCGCGCGCGACCGATCCCTGGCAGAAGAACGACGGGCCGATCATCACCGTGCGATCGGCGTAGGGCGACAGGAGACCGTAGATCTCGGCGGCGCGCTCGCGATCGCCGAGCACCGCCGCCGCGCGCCCGAGCCACGAGAGCTGCGCCAGCCAGTGGTGACCGCGCGGCCAGCTCGCGATGCCGCCGGCCGCGAGGCCGTCGAGCTCGGCGCGCGCCCGCGCGACCGAGCCGTGCTCGGCCAGCACCAGCGCGAGCCCGCAGCGGAGCGTCCGTTCTTCGCGACGCGTGCGGATGCCCGTCTCGAGCAGGGTCACCGTCTCCTCGAGACGTCCCTGCTGCCAGAGCAGCTCCGCGCGCTGCGCGAGGAAGCCGTCGAGCGCCAGGCCGCCCATGGCCTGGCGTCCGAACTCGAGGGTCTCGTGCATGCCCTGCTTCGCCTCGGCGGTTCGCCCTTCGAGCAGCAGGCACGTCACCCGCAGACGCCTCGCGTTCCAGAGGTGCAGGGGCTGGCGCAGCTCCTCGGCCAGCCGCTCGCATTCCGCCACGTGCCGCTCGGCGCCGGCGCGGTCGCCGATCTCGAGCAGATCGATCGCGCGCATCCACTGCACGACGCAGTCGAGGTCGGCACGCGCCGACGCCGCGACGAAGCGGTCGAGCTCGTCGACGATCTCGCGGCGGAGCGCGAGGCCGTCGGGGCACTGGGCGACCTCGTGCTGCTGCACGAGACATTGGACCAGCAGGGGTGCATCGCCGAGCCGGCGCGCCATGGCGACCGCATCCGCGGCGAGCGCCATGCCGCGGTCCAGCTGCCCGGCCGCATACGTCATTCCCGTGGCGAGCTCTGCGAGGACCGCGGCACGCAGCGGTGCATCCCGTTCCTCGAGGCGTGCAACTGCCTCCTCGAGCAGCGCCATCGCACGCTGATCGTCCGCGTGGCTCATGACGGCCCACCACATGCGGTCTCGCAGCGCCGCCTCGGCCAGGAGCTCGGCATCGCCGAGCCGCAGTGCGAGATCTGCGGCTTCGAAGAAGGACTTGCCCGCCGCTTCCGGGTCGCCGGCGGTCTTTCGCGCCCGCGCGTGGCCGAGGAGCAGCTCGCCGCGGCGGCGTTGCTCCACTCCGGGCACGAGCGCGAGCGCCCGCTCGTAGTGGTGAGCGCTCTCGTCGAAACCGTAGCGCTCCATCGCACGGGCCCCGGCGCGTGTGCAGTAATCGAGCGCCTTCTCCGTGGAGCCGCCGGGTGCGGCGCACGCGAAGTGGTGCGCCAGCTCGTCCAGATGCCGGCCATCGAGCGTTCCGTGCAGGCGTTCGAGCGCTTCGCCGACCGCACGGTGGAGCGCGGCGCGCCGGGCGGGCCCGAGCGCGTCGTACAGGACCTCGCGCACGAGCGCGTGCGTGAACCGCCAGCGCCCCGGATCCTCGCGCACCTCGGCGACGAGACGCGCCGCGAGCGGCTCCTCGAGCGCCGCGAGGACCTCCATCGCCGGGCGGTCCGTGGCCGCGGCGAGGACCGCGACGGGAATGTCGACGCCGATCGTGGCGGCGAGGTCGAGCAGCTCGCGGACGGACGGCGAGAGCCGCGCGAGGCGCTGGCCGATCAGCTCGCGGACCGACGGCGGAACGCCGAGGCGGACCGACGAGTCGGCGGCGAGCCGCTCGAGCTGAGCCTCGCTCGCGAGCAGCCGTACGACCTCACCCACGAAGAACGGGTTGCCGCCCGTGTCGTGAAGCATCGTCTCGATCACCGCGGGAGACGGGGGCACCCCGGCCGTCGCCGCGACGAAGGACGCCAGGGCAGCCGGATCGAGACCACGGAGCACGAGCCGCTCGGCGTGTGCATGGCGCGAGACGGCGGCCAGCGCGGCGTAGAGCGGGTGGTCGGGGATGACGTCCAGGTCGCGATAGGTCGCGAGCAGCACGAGAGCGGCGCTCCGCACGCGTGGCGCCAGGAACTCGAGCAGCAGCAGCGACGAGCGATCGGCCCACTGGAGGTCCTCGAGAACCAGGAGCACGGGCTCGCGGCCCGTACGACGGACGAGCGCGCGCGCCGCGCTGTCGAACAGCCTGAACCGTCGCTGGTCGGGCGCGCCGTCTGCTGCGGGACCGCCCGACGTGCCGGAGCGATCGCCGATGACCACCCCGTCGAGGACCAGCGGCGCCGTCGGGGCCAGCGGCTCGCTGCCCTCGGGCGTCGTGAGCGCCCGATATACCTGACGAAACGGCCAATACTCGGGTGTGCCGGCGTAGGGGTCGCAGTTGCCCAGGGCGACGGCGAACCCGAGGTTCCTCGCCTCCACGGTCGCCGCTTCGACCAGGCGGGTCTTCCCGATGCCGGGCTCTCCGCCGACCAGCAGGATCCGGCCCCGGCCACGGCCGGCGTCCGCGAGGCAGGCACGGAGCGTACGAAGCTCGGCGTCCCGCCCGACAAAGGGGACGTCGGTCATGCTCGACCACACGCGCGCCGATCGCGTTCGGCCGAGCGCGCGATGGGGGGCTTCTTCATCGCCCGGCTTCGGCGAGTCGTACCGTGAGTTCGTGCGACCGTGCAAGCCGGTTCATGCCCCGTCCTCCCGAGCTTTTCACATCGTAAGGACCGGCTTCACGCCATCCCTCCGAGAGGAGCGATCTTCATGACGGACGAGGGCGCAGGGTCGGGACATCCGGTGAGACGGCTACGGGATGGGCGGCGTGCGCTCGCACTCATCACGATGCTGCTGGTCACCGTGGCCCCCGTCGCCGAGTCGTCGGCGGCTCCGGTCGTCACCTACGCGACCTATCTCGGCGGCACTGGCGACGAGGCCCGGGTATATTTCGAGGGAGAGGTCAGCCTCGCTCGCGACCCCGCCGGCAACCTCTACGTCACCGGGACTACCCGCTCGACCGACTTTCCGACCACGGAGGGCGCCTATCGCACGCTCGGCGGAAGCGCCGACGTCTTCGTGACCAAGTTCTCGCCCGGCGGCGCCGTGGTCTATTCGACGTACCTCGGCGGCCCGTGCGAGGATTACGGGCGCGCCATCGCGGTCGACGCCGACGGCAACGCCTACGTCACCGGCGAGGTGAACGGCGGCGGCACCTGCGTCGCGACTCCCGGTGCGTTGGTGGCGAAGCTCGATCCGGACGGCGGCCTCGTCTACGCCTCGCGCCTCGGCGGCAGCCTCGTCGACTCGTCGTACGGCACCGGGATCGCCGTCGACGCCGCGGGCCATGCCTACGTGACGGGCGCAGCGCTCACGTCGGATTTCCCGACCACCGAGGGGGCGTACCGAAGGGCGGCGTGCCCGAACGTCTACCCGTTCGCCGGCGACGGATTCGTCGCCAAGCTGAGCGTCGACGGGAGCGCGCTCGTCTACTCGACGCTCCTCTGCGGCCAGGGCGACGATTCGCCTTCCAGCATCGCGATCGACTCGGACGGCAACGCGTACGTCGCGGGGACCACGGCGTCGAGCGACTTCCCGCTCGTCGATCCCATCGAGGTGACACGCGGCGGCGGTGTCGTCGGTCTCAGCGGATTCGTCTCGAAGCTCTCCCCCGACGGCTCGCAGCTCCTCTACTCGACGTACCTCGGCGGCTCGGAGAGCGCAGTGATCAACGCGATGGCGCTCGACGCTGCCGGGAGCGTCTACGTCGCCGGCGAGACGTCGTCGGTCGACTTCCCGACCACGCCCGGCGTGATCCAGGAGCACGCCGGAAAGCGGCACTGCTACGCCGGTTGCAGCGACGCCTTCGTCGCGAAGATCGCGCCGAGCGGATCGGCGCTCGTGTATTCCACGTACCTCTACGGCGAGCTCGATGACGCCGTCAACGCGATCGCGATCGACGGAGCCGGCAACGCGTACGTCGTGGGCCAGACGGTGTCGCTGCTGTTCCCGATCCTGGATGCGTTCCAGCCGAGCAAGCGCGGCGTCGACGACGCGTTCGTCGTGAAGCTCAACCCGGACGCCAGCCGGCTCGTCTACTCGTCGTATCTGGGCGGCAGTCACTTCGACCGCAGCCCGTCGAACGGCTCGGACACCGCGACCGCCATCGTGCTCGACGCGGCCGGCAACGCGTACGTCGCCGGTTACACCCAGTCGATGGATCTGCCGACCACGCCCGATGCCTTTCAGCGAAACCTCGCCCGCGGATCGTGCGACGTGCAGGACACGGCGTGTGGCGATGCGTTCATCGCGAGGATCAGCGAAGGCGGCCCCGGCGTCGCGCCTGCCGTCGACCTCACCGTCGACGCCGACGCCGTCCCGCCGGGCGGGACCGTGACGGCCACATGGTCGGGCAACCCGACGCCGTCGGAGAGCGACTACCTCCGTCTGTTCGCCCTCGGCTCGGCCGGCGACGAGTTCGACGACCCGGTCATCTACTGGCCCACGCCGAACGCCGCCGCGGGCCGGCTGTCGCTCCAGATACCCGCCGACCTGCCCGTCGGCTGGTACGAGCTGCGCCTGCTGAGCCCCGACCCCGAGTGGCACCTGCCGGCGCCGATCGCCCGGAGCCGGCCGATCAGGGTCGACGGCGCGCTCCCGCCGCCGCCCCCGCCGGGCACGACCTGCGGGGACGGCACGGCGGCTGCGTGCGACGACGGCGATCTCTGCACCGACGACGCATGCGTGGCCGGCGTCGGCTGCGTCTCGACGCCCGTCTCGGGCTTCGCCGGCGTGACCTGCACGTGCGGCCGCGACGTTCCCGCGGCGTGCGCGGCCGAGGTGCTGCCCGGCTCGTACGGTCGCCGCCGGCAGCGGGTCTGCGAGCTCTTCGCCGCCGCCGCGACTTCGCGCCGCACGCTCGCGCTCCGGCGCCTGCGTAGAGCCGTCCAGACCCTCAACGTCTCGGTCCGCCTCGTCGGGGGCGTCTGGCGGAGAAGCATCTCGGCTGCCTGCGCCGAGGCGCTCAAGGGCGATCTCCGCGACGTGCGCGACCGCGCCGGGACGATGCTGAAGGACCTCTGAAGCTCCCGACCTCCCACGAGGTCGCTGTCGATTCGGCACGGCCTCGTTCGACTAGGGTATGAAACGTCGAAGGGAGGCCGCCGTGGAATTCATGCTGCTGTTCCAGGAACGCGAGGGGACCCCGCCGCCCACGCCCGAGGGCATGGCGGCGATGGGAGCGTGTGCCCAGGAGCTCGTGCGCCAGAAGAAGTTGCGACGCGGTTTCCCTCTCGCCGGCGCCTCCGACGCGGCGACGGCACGCGTGCGGGACGCCCGCGCTCTCGTCACGGACGGGCCCTTCGCGGAGGCGAAGGAGCAGGTCGCCGGCGTCTGGATCGTCGAGGCGGCGGACCGGGACGAGGCGCTCGCGCTGGCGCGGCGCATCCCGCACGTGGACCGGGGGCCCGTCGACGTGCACGCGATCGCCGGGCGCTACGCGTTCCGCGACACCGAGAAGGGCAAGCCCTTCCTGCTCGTGTTCCGCCTCGAGCCCGGCTTCGTCCACGAGACCGCGATGGGACGCGAGATGATCGAGTTCGGGACGGGGCTCGTCGAAGACGGCACGCAGTTCGAGACCGCCCACCTCGCCGACATGCCGCCGCCGGTGCGGCTCGAGACGCGGGCCGGCAAGCTCGCCGTCACCGATGGGCCGTTCGCCGAGACGAAAGAGGCGGTCGGCGGCTACAGCCTCGTGCGCGTCGCCGATCGCGCGGCCGCGATCGAGATCGCGAAGCGATTCCCTCACGCGAAGTGGGGGCCCGTCGAAGTGCGCGAGGTCCTGTTCTTCGATCGGGTCTAGCCGATCCGCCGGGCCCGCTCGACCGGCGCCGCCGCACCCAGGAAGCGGCGGAGCGCGGCGCCGATCTCCTCGCGCGCGCCGGCGGCCGAGAGGATCACGTCCACCGCCGGCACCGAGGTGTGGATCTGGCCCCGGCACGGCAGGTGTCGCGCCTCGACGCCGGCCCCCGCCAGCGCCTCGGCGTACGCTGCACCCTCGTCCCGTAGCGGATCGAACTCGCAGGTCACGACGAGCGCAGGCGGGAGGCCGGAGAGATCCCGCGCGCGTATCGGCGACGCCTTGGGATTCTGCCGATCGGCGGGATCGGCGTAGTGGTCCCAGAACCAATGCATGAGTGAGATCGTGAGGACGTAGCCGTCGGCGTTCTCGACGTACGACGGACGGGTGAAATCGCAACCGACGGCGGGCGTGACCAGCACCTGCCCGGCGATCGGCGGTCCACCGGCGTCGCGCGCCATCTGGCAGACCACGGCGGCGATGTTGCCGCCGGCGCTCCAGCCGCACACCGCGAGCCGGCTCGCGTCGCCGCCGAGGGCATCGGCGTTGGCCGCGATCCAGCGCACGGCGGCGAAGCCGTCGTCGACCGCGGCGGGAAAGCGCGCCTCGGGCGCATGGCGGTAGTCGACCGACACGACGACCGCGTCCGAGCGCACGCAGAGGTCGCGACAGAACGGATCGTCGGAGTCGAGGCCGCCCAGCACCCAGCCGCCGCCGTGGAAGTAGACGACGATCGGATGCGGCCCCGGGGTCGACGGCCGGTAGCGCCGGTACACGAGCGGGCCGGCCGCCCCGCGCAGCACGCCGTCGGCGACGTCGCCCACGTCGGGTCCGGGCGGGCGGTCGATCGCGGTGGCGGCC
Source organism: Candidatus Eisenbacteria bacterium (assembly GCA_035577985.1). Classification (NCBI taxonomy): domain Bacteria; phylum Candidatus Eiseniibacteriota; species Candidatus Eiseniibacteriota bacterium. Next base: position 14,964 of record DATJZY010000086.1, on the reverse strand, counting down.
CAGAGCGCGCGGGCATCGGCGGCCGACAGGGACTCGATCGGGGGCAGCCCGAGGCCCGCCATCAGCTCGAGCACCATCGCGACGTCGAGCTGCAGCCGGTTGACGACGCCGTCGTTGCAACGCGCGCCCCCGGGGCCGTCGAACGCGAAGCCGAGATAACCGCGGCCCACCACTTCGTCGCAGGCCTTGCGATAGCGGTCGACGCCGCCGACGTAGGGAAGGAAGACGCGCGGCTTCCCCGGAACGTTCGCGCCCATGTACCAGGAGTCGGCGCGCGGAAAGAGCGTGATGTCGCCGCAGTCGTTCACGTGCTGCACCCAGCCCGCTTCGGCGACCGGCGTCGGCTCGACCGCGTCGAGGCGCTCGGCGCGCATGTGGGCGAGGCAGGCGCCGATCCAGTCGACGTGCTGCTCGATCGACACGACCATGTTCGAGAGCACCGAAGGGCTGCCCGGCCCGGTGATGGTGAAGAAGTTCGGGAAGCCGCTGGTCATGAGGCCGAGGTACGTCCTGGGGCCCTCGGCCCACTTCCGCGCCAAGGCCACCCCGTCCCGTCCCTTGATGTCGACGGCGACGATCGCGCCGGTCATGGCGTCGAACCCCGTGGCGAACACGATGGCGTCGAACGTGAACGATCGCGACGCCGTATCGATGCCCGTCTCGGTGATCGTCCGGATGGGATCCTTGCGCAGGTCGACCAGGTGGACGTGGGGCAGGTTGAAGGTCTCGAAGTAGTTGGTGTCGATGCACGGACGCTTGGTGCCGTAGAAGTGGTTGTTCGGACAGAGCGTCTCCGCCGTCGCGGGGTCACGCACGATCGAGCGGATCTTGCCCCGCATGAAGTCGCACACGGTCTCGTTGGCGCGCGGATCGGCGCCGAGGTCGGCGAAGGTCGAGCCGAGGGCGAGCAGGTCGCCGGACGCATAGGCCTCTTCGTACTTCGCCAGCCGCTCCCGCTCCGACACCTGGAACGTTCGCACCATGCTCGGCTCGGCCGGCACGCCGGCGCGTGACCATCGAGCCGCCTCGCGGTACGCGGCCGGGTCGGCGTCGAACCGGGCCTTCTTCTCGGCCGCCACCGGTCCGTTGAATGCGGGCCGGGAGAAGTTCGGCGTGCGCTGGAACACGGTGAGCTCCGCCGCCTGGCGCGCGATGATCGGGATCGATTGGATGCCCGACGAGCCCGTGCCGATGACGGCGACCCGCTTCCCCGAGAAGTCGACGCCCGCGTGCGGCCACCGGTTGGTGTAGTAGGTCTCGCCGCGGAAGCGTGCGACGCCCTCGATGTCCGGCGTTTTCGGCAGCGAGAGGCAGCCGGTGGCCATGACGTAGAACCGGCAGCGCAGCTCGTCGCCGCGGTCGGTGCGCACGCGCCAGCGCTTGGCGGCGCCGTCCCATGCGGCCGATTCGACGCGCGTCGAGAACCGGATGTCGCGCCGCAGGTCGTGCTTGTCGGCGACGTACCCGAGGTAGCGCAGGATCTCGGGCTGCGTCGCATAGCGCTCCGACCACTGCCACTCGGTCTGGAGCGCGGGATCGAAGCTGTACGAGTAGTCGATGCTCTCGATGTCGCAGCGCGCACCCGGGTAGCGGTTCCAGTACCAGGTACCGCCGACGTCGTCGGCGCTCTCGATCACCGTCGCCGAGAACCCGAGGGCGCGAAGCCGGTAGAGCATGTAGAGCCCGGCGAAGCCGGCACCCACCACGACGACGTCGAAGTCCAGTTTGCCGGGCTCGCCCTGCCCACCGTTCTGAGCGCTCATGTCACGACTCCCCCGTTCGCGGACGCGACGGGGATTCTCACATGGAACGTCGCCGGAAGTCGACGGTCGGGGTGCCGGCCTACGACTGCGTTCCGGCGCCGAGCCGGCGCGGCTCCGCTGGCTCGGATGGGCGCCGGCGATCGTCGCTCCGGCGAGCCTCCAGCACCGCGTCGAGCGACCAGGGCCCCGGTCCGGCCAGCAGCAGGAAGATGCAGCTCATGGTCTGCGCGTACTCCGATCGCATCTCGTGGAGGACGGCCCAGATGCCCACCTGGGGCGGCGACGGGGGCAGCGGGAGCGGCGACGTTCCGAGGAAGATGGCCGGCTTGGTGGAGAGCCATGCGACGAGCATCTCGATGATGAACGGAATCGCGATCAGCCGGGTTCCGAGGCCGACCATCAGCGCAAAGCCACCGACCATCTCGAGCCATCCCACGACGTGCGCCGTGAAGAGCGGAAACGGCATGCCGAGCTTCGTGAACCGCCCCACTCCCTGGTTCTCGTAGACGAACTTCAGGATGCCTTCCCAGAAGAAGACGGCGCCCGCCATCATGCGGATGAGGGTCGTCGCGCGAGGTCCGGTCACCGGAGGGTGAAGAAGCCAGCTCCACAGTCGTTCGATCATCGTCTCGTTCCTTTCCGGTTCTGCGGTCATTCGATCTCCCGACGGGTCTCTACACCGCCATCATCCGCTCGGATGGGGCGAGGGCGAGTGGGGCCGTACGCCTCGGGCCCGGGGCCAAATCCGGATCGCGTCCGCCGGTGTAGTAGCGATTGCGATACCCATGTACGCTGGTACGAACGGAACCCGGCGCATGCCCTCGACCGAGGACGTCCCCGACGACGAGCTGATGCGCCAGGTCGCCGGCGGGTCCGCGGAAGCTCTCGCGCTGCTCCACCGTCGCTTCGCGCGGTCGATCTTCCGTCTGGCTTCGCATTCGGTCGACCGCGCCGCTGCCGAAGACCTCGTGCAGGACGTCCTCCTGACCGTCTGGCGCAACGCCGGACGGTTCGACCCCGAGCGCGGCACGGTTCGCGCGTGGGTCCTGCAGATCGCGCACTTCCGGCTCTTGAACGAGCTGCGCCGGCGCAGCCGTCAGCCGGAGATCGTGGCCGATCCCGAGGGGCTCGTGCTCGACCGACTTCCCGCGACCGGCCTCGGACCCGCCGAGGCGACGGCGCAGCAGCACCGCCGCGACGCTCTCAAGTCGGCGCTCGACCAGCTCCCACCTCCGCAGCGCGAAGCGCTCGGGCTCGCCTTCCTCGACGATCTCACCCACGAGGAGGTCGCGGCCGAGCTGGGTCTGCCTCTCGGCACGGCCAAGACGCGCATCCGCGCCGGGCTCCAGAAATTACGCGCGACGATCGGACCGCAGTGGGCGGCGCTCGCCACGTTCTGCCTGCTGGCCGCGCTCGGCGTCCGTTACGCGACGGAGCGCGCGACGCTGGTACGCTACGATCGCGCGCTCTCGATGATCACCGCGAGCGACAGCGTGAACCTGCGACTCGCCCCCGAAGCCGGCGTGCCGCAGGAGACGCACGCGCGCTACCGGGGCCGCCCAGGCGTCGGCGTCGCGGTGGTCACCCTCTCGCAGCTCCCGCCGGCGCCGGCCGGGAAGACCTATCAGGCGTGGGTACGGCACGGGGCCACGTGGACGTCGCTAGGCACGACGCTGCCCGACGCGGGAGGAAGCGCGCGCCTCATCGCCGAGAGCGAGGCGCTGGCTTCTCTGCCGGACGGCGTCGAGGTCACGCTCGAGCCTCGCTCGGGGAGCGTGACGCCGAGCGGGCCGGTGATCGTCGCGTGGGCGCCGGGATGAGGTGATCGGCCTGCCTCCCACGCGCGTCATCCACCCGCGTCGAGGTTGCCGCGCAGCAGACGGGACACCGCTGATTCATGCGTGCAGCGCCACGATCGTTCCCATCGCGGCCATGCAGACGAGCTGGGTGAAGAAGAACGCGAAGCGGACGCCGACGACGGGATCGGTTTGCGGGAACGTGACGTGCGTCAAGGTTTGCAGCACACGTGCGGCGAGCATCACGACGGCGAGCGTGTCGAGCGTCGGACTCCGCGCGCCGCTCGCCACGATCGCCACCACGATCGCGGCGTAGAGGGGGAGGTTCTCCAGGCAGTTCGCGTGTGCTCGCATGGCGCGGCGGTACCAATCGCTGCCCTGCTGCTCGTCGGCCCTGAACTCGCTCAGCGCCGCCCGCCCGGTGAGGATGTGGCTCCAGCGATAGACCCCGACCGTGGCGAGCAGCGTCGCGAGCGTCCAACCGGCGAAAAGGAGCAGGACCAATACCGGAACGGACATCGCCGCCGCCTCCTCACTCGGCCGTGGTCGGGTCGATGATCGCCCGCACCTCGGCGACACGGTTCGCCGGGAAGCCGCCCTGCTTCGCGTGCTCGCGGACGGTCTCCTCGTCGGGGGCGATGTAGACGCAGTAGATCTTGTCGTCGGTGACGTAGCTCTGGAGCCACTGGATCTTCGGTCCCAGGCGATCGAGGACCGTGCACGACCGTTGCGAGATGCTCTGGAGCTGGTCGGGCGAGAGCTTGCCGGCTCCCGGGATGTCGCGCTCGATGACGTACTTCGGCATGGCTGTTCTCCTTTCGGGCTGGATGAGGGTGAGCGGGCAGGCGAATGGCCGCATCGTCTCACGCCACCTCGGTTCGCGGGATCTTCGTCTCGACGGGCTTCGTCACGCGCACGCGCGGCACCAGCATCGGGGTGTCGCGGCGGTACTGCGCGTATGGCTCGCCGTGGACCGCGCCGAGGTCGCGCTCCTCGAAGCGGATCGCGACGAGGATGTAGGCCGTCGTCATGGCGGCGAAGAGCAGGTGTGCCACCGTCATCGTCGGAGTCGCCCAGAACGTGAGCAGCCAGCCGACGTAGAGCGGATGCCGTACGTGCCGATACCAACCGGGGATGACGAAGCCGAGGGGCCGATACGGCTCGCCGCGAAGGTGCAGCCACACCTGGCGCAGGCCGAAGAGATCGAAGTGGTTGATGAGGCACGTCGAGACGAAGACGATCACCCACCCGGCGGCGAAGAGGCCGTAGAGCACGACTCGTCCCGCCGGATGCTCCACCTGCCACACGACGCCGCCGATCGGCCGCCACTGCCAGAAGAGGAGCATCAGGGCGAGGCTCGACGCCAGGACGTACGTGCTGCGCTCGGCCGGCTCGGGCACGATGCGCGTCCACCAGCGCTTGAACGCCGGCCGCGCCATGACGCTGTGCTGGAGGGCGAACACGGCGAGCAGGAGCACGTCGACCGCGATGGCGACGCCGAGCGAGCCCTGCGGCGCCGAGTCGATCGAGTGCGGCACGCCGAAGCCGCCGATGAACCCGACGGCATAGAGGAACGTCGCGAAGAAGCACGCGTACGCGAGGACTCCGTAGACGAACACGCCGATTCGCTGCATGACCGATCTCCCTTCCGGGGCTCGCCCCGTGCGAGCCGCTGCCGGCTGCATCGCAAGCGGCGCGCCAGGCGTCCGGAGTGGGTCGTGCGCCGTCGGCGCGTGCTTTTTTCGGCGCGCGGCCGTGGCGAGAGTCCGCACGGCGCGAGATTTCGCGTCGGGGGGCGCGAGATCTCGCTACCGGCCCCGGCGGTCGATCCCGAGCGCCTTCATGCGCGACCGCAGCGTCGACGGCTTCGTGCCGAGGCGCTCCGCCGCGCCGTCCGTGCCCGCGACCCGCCCACCGGTCGCTTCCAACGCTGCCAGGATGCTCGAGCGTTCGATCTCTTCCAGCTCGCGCACGGTCCGGATCGCGCGCAGCGGGTGATCGGCCGCGATCGGAGGCGCCTGGTTCGCGCCCGGCTGGAGGAACCGCGACAGATCGAGCCGGCCGTCGGGCGACGTGATGACGGCGCGCTCGATCACGTTCTGCAGCTCGCGGACGTTTCCGGGCCAGGAGTACGCTCGCAGGCGCGCGACGTCGTCGCCCGAGGGCGGCTCGACCGCGCGCGCCATCCGTTTGCCGACCCGGTCGGCGAACGCCGACGCCAGGATGACGACGTCGTCGCCCCGCTCGCGCAGGGGCGGCACTTCGATCGGCACGACGTTCAAGCGATAGTAGAGGTCCTGGCGGAAGCGGCCCTGGCTCACCTCGCGGGCGAGGTCGCGGTTGGTCGCCGCGATCACGCGCACGTCCACCTTTCGCGTCTGCGAGCTGCCGACGGGCTCGAACTCCCCTTCTTGCAACACGCGCAGCAGCTTCGCCTGCAGGTCGGCCGGCAGCTCCGCCACCTCGTCGAGGAGGATCGTTCCCCCGTGCGCGAGCGCGAAGCGTCCCTCGCGCCGCTGCGTAGCGCCGGTGAAGGCGCCGCGCTCGTGGCCGAAGAACTCGCTCTCGACGAGGGCCGCCGGTATGGCCGCGCAGTTCACCCTCACGAGCGGCCGCGCGCGCCGTCCGCTCGCGGCGTGGATGGCGCGCGCGACGAGCTCCTTGCCCGTCCCCGTCTCGCCCAGGACGAGCACGGTCGCGTCGGTCGCAGCCACCTGCTTCACCGCCTGGAGCACGCCGCGCAGCGCCACGCTGCCGCCGATGATGCTCTCGAATCCGCCGAGGGCCGCGAGCTCCTCGCGCAGGTATTCCGTCTCGACGGTGAGCGAACGGATGCGGCGCTCGGCCTCGAGGCGCTCGTTCACGTTGCGCAGGATGAGCGTGTAGAAGACGCGCCGATGGACGTCGAAGCGCGCGAGCGTCGCCTCGGCGGGGAACTCGCCGCCTCCCGCCTGGCGCGCCGCGAGCGTGCCCGGAATCCACAGCGATCGCTCGTCCTCGGCACGCGCGCCGAGCCCGGCGGCCAGCGTCGCGAGTCGTGCGCCGCTCTCCGTGGAGAGGAAGGTCCGGAAATCGATGCCGGACGCCGACGGACCGAAGAGCTTCGCGGCGGCGGGGTTCATGCGCGTCACGCGAAGGGCGTCGTCCAGCTCGACGATCGCGTCCATCGCGCTGTCGACGAGACCCGCGAGCTTCTCCTCGCGCTCGCGTACCTCGGCCTCGGCGCGCAGCCGCTGCAGCTCGGTGGTCGCCCGCGACGCGAAGATCCGGATCAAGGCTTCGGCCCGCGGCTCCGCGGGCATCGGACGGCGGTCGAGCACGGCGAGATGGCCGAGCACGCTCCCGTCGACGTCGAGCAGCGGGACGCCGAGGTAGCTCACGGCTCCCGCCGCGAATCCGGGCTCGTCGTTCGGGTAGAGCGCGAGCACGTTGTCGGGGATGTGCACGAGGCGGCGCCCGCTGACGACGTCCTCGCACGGCGTTCCGTCGATCGCGTGCTCGAAGTCCTGGATCCACTCTCCGCCCAGCCAGAACGCGAGCGCCCGCAGGCGGCGTACGTCCGGCAGGTACTCGGTGACCCATGCGCCGTGCGTCCCGAGGACGCGCGCCAGGCTCTCGACCAGCGTCTGGAAGAAGCGATCGCCCGTATGGGTGGCGGTACCCTCGACGATCGAGCGCAGCGCGACGCTCTCGTCGAGGCCGTGCAGCGGCGGGCGGCTGTCGTTCATGGCGGCAGGCAAGGCGGCGCGGGCCGGTGTGCGAGGGTCTACTAAGCCCGCCGCGGGCGCGGAGGCAACAATGAAGGACCGTGCCCTGGCCGGCCGCCACCGGGAGCGGCATGATCCGCGCGATGTGGCGGCGCGAACCGTTCCGGCTGTTCTTCCCGCTCGGCGTCGTGCTCGCGTGGATCGGCATCGGGCACTGGATCGCCTACTGGGCGGGGTGGATCGGCTCGTACTCGTGCCTTGCGCACGGCCTCGTGCAGATCCAGGGGTTCCTGCTCGCCTTCGCGCTCGGGTTCCTGCTGACCGCCATGCCTCGAAGGACCGAGAGCGCGCCGGCGCCGGCGTGGGGACTCGCCGCCGCCGTCGCGGCCCTCGCGACGACGACGATCGCGGCGTTCGCCGAACGCTTGTGGATTGCCGAGGGTGCTTCGATCGCCATCGTCCTCGGCATGGTCGTGTTCGCCGTGCGCCGGTTCGCAGGCGCCGGCGCGGGCCGGCGTCCGCCGGCGCCGTTCGTCCTCATTCCGATCGCGCTCGGGTGCAACGTCGGCGGCGGCGTGCTGATCGCCTGGGGAACGTCCCCGAGCGGCGCCGCGTGGGGCGTCACCCTGGGTCGCCTGCTGGTCGAGCAGGGACTCTTCCTCTGTCTGGTCATGGGCGCGGGCGCGCTGGTCCTGCCGCTCATGGCGGGCGCGGCGCCTCCAGCCGACATCGGCAGCTCGCCGGCGATCGCGCGGCAGGCGGTCACGTACGCGGCGGCCGGCCTCGTGGTCGTGGGGACGCTCGTCGTGGAAGCCGCCGGCAGCGAACGCCTCGCGCCGATCGTGCGCGGCGTCGTCGTGGCATCGACGCTCGCGCTGGGCGCCGGCGTCGCGCGGCGGCCGCAGAGGCCCGGCTGGAACCGGCGTGTGGCGTGGCTCGCGGTGTGGCTCGTCCCGGCCGGGATCGTGCTCGCGGGGCTGGTCCCCGACTATCGCGTCCCCGCGCTGCACGTGACCTTCGTAGGCGGCTTCGGACTGCTCGCGTTCGCCGTCGCGACCCACGTGACGGCGGCACACCTGGAGCTCGAGTCGATCCGCGACGGTCGCTCACGGCTCGTCGCGATCGTCGCGGGCGCATCGTTGGTGGCGATGCTCGGGCGCCTGACGGCGGACGCCACGCGGACGTACTTCGAGCACCTCGCCGCGAGCGGAGCGATCTGGATTGCGGGCTCGGCGATCTGGCTCGCGACGCTGGCGCCGCGCTGGTTCGGACGGCGCTAGCCGTCCTCGTGCAGCCGGTGACCCGCGCGCTCGAGCGCGCGCCGCACCGCCGGCCAGACCTCCGGCCCGTCGTTGTGCGCGCTCACCGGCACGGCGGGATATGCCGCCATCTCGCGGACGAGTCCCTCGGCGGTGTCGCCGAGCAAGCCGTCGCACACGGCGTACACGCCGTCAGGACCCTCCTCGATCTGGTTGTGGCCCGCCAGGATGCGTCGGAGCGTCGACGCCACGACGGGCGTCGGCGTCGGCACCAGCAGCGACGCGATCGCGCCGTGATCCAAACGGAGCTGCGCCGCGGCGACCAGAGGGCGGCCCCCCTGCGCGCGCTGCGCGGCCGGCATGAGGAGCTTCTCCTCGATGCCGATGTGACGCAGGAGCCCGGAGCGGAACTCGCCGTATGCCGACGCGTCGCCGGCTGTTCCCCGGTCGAACAACGCCTCGAGGCGCGCGTGGTCGGCCGACAGCCACTGTGCGATCGGGCCTGGCATCGTCGGCGGATCAATCCCTTCGCGCGTCAGCCGGCGCAAGTCGGGTGCCGGTGAGAACCTGCAGCAGCGCGTCGGCGTGCCGCTCCGCGAACGCAGGATCGGTCGGGTCGACACCCGAGATGTACTTGCACTCGGGAGCCTGGCTGAAGATGAGGCCGGCGGCGCCGAGCACGATGTAGCGCAGGCTGACGAGCGGGATCGGCGGGACGAGACCTTCGGCCTGGGCGCGCTCGAGGTGGGCGCCCACGGCCTCGGCCATCGGACGCACGAAGCGATCCGCGAGCCAGCGCATGCGGCGGCTGTCACGCTTCCCCTCGTCGTTCATGAGCCGCATGAACTCCGGGTGCCGCGCGACGAAGCGGACGAACTGCCGCAGGTTGCGCTCGAGCCAGGCAAGCGGCTCGTCGCGCCCGCTCCCGCCGGCCCCGTCGGCGAAGCCGGCCGTCAGCTCTTCGAACGCGCGCCCGACGGCCGCCTTCCAGAGGCGCTCCTTGTCGTCGAAGTAGTATTTGATGAGCCCGAGGTTCGCCCCGGCGCGCTCGGCGATCTCGCGCGTGCGCGCGCCCTCGAAGCCGCGCTCGGCGAAGACGTCGAGCGCCGCGGCCAGGATGCGCTCCCGGGCGCCTTCGGAGCCCCTGGCTGCCGTCGCCGTCCTGCGGGCCATTCCGGGCCCAGTTTACTCTGTTGACTAACTCGCGCAAGTACTTTATACGGACGAGTAAATCATCCGCCCGCAGGAGGGACCCCCGCGATGACGACGACCAAGCTCACGCTCAGCCACTTCGGCCTCGGCTGCTTCGACCTCGAGCGGATGGCCGACTTCTACACCCGCGTCCTCGGCATGACCGTGACGGATCGCGGCGCCGTCCCCGGCGGGAGCGCGCAGCTCGTGTTCCTCACGACCGATCCGTCCGAGCACCACCAGCTCGTTCTCGCGTCGGGCCGGACGGAAGGAGCGATCCTCGAGGGGCCGGTCCTCGGCGGCAGCTTCGGCGCCGCGATCTTCCAGCTCACGTTCCGCCTCGCCGACCTGCCCACGCTGCGGCGCGTGCAGCAGCGCCTGGTCGCGGAGGGCAACACGAACTTCATTCCGGTGAACCACGGCAATTCGTGGTCGCTCTACACGCGCGATCCCGAGGGCAATGCGCTGGAGCTGGTCGTGGACAGCCCGTGGTTCGTGCACCAGCCATGCGGCGAGCTCCTGGACCTCTCCCTCGACGACGCCGAGATCCTGCGCCAGACCGAGGAGCTCTGTCGCGCCCGCGGCGACTGGCAGCCGTTCGAGGACTGGCGCCAGCAGATCGCGCGCCGGATTGCCGCCGATCAGGCCGGCCTCTGATGCGTCTCGAGGCTCCGGTGGTGATCGTCGGGGCGGGGCCATCCGGCATGGCGGCCGCGCTCCTGCTCTCGCGTCTGGGCATCGCCAGCCTCGTCGTCGAGCGCCGCGCCGCTCCGCAGTCGGCTCCGGCAGCGCACGTCGTCAACGCGCGCACGTTCGAGATCTTCCGCTCGGCCGGCGTCGACATGAAGGCGATCGCGGCCGCATGCCAGGATCCGGCCGATGCCGGGCAGGTGCTCTGGGTGACGACGCTCGCGGGCCAGGAGCTCGGCCGCCTGCCGTACGAGCGGCAGGGCGACGACACGCTGGCCGTCACACCGACGCCGCTTCGCAACCTCTCCCAGCATCGTCTCGAGCCGATCCTCCTGGATGAGCTGCGGCGTTGCAGCGACGTCCGCGTCGCGCACGGCCACGAATGGGAGGGCGCCGGGCAGGACGGCGACGGCGTGACGTCGAGGATCCGCGATCGCGAGCGCGGGGAAGCGTACGAGGTGCGGAGCCGTTGGCTCATCGCGGCCGACGGCGCGGGCAGCCCGGTTCGCAAGCAGCTCGGCATCCAGCCGATCGGACCCGACCGCCTGCAGAGCTTCGTGATGATCCACTTCGAGGCGAACCTGCGCCCGCTCGTCGGCCACCGGCCGGCGGTTCTATACTGGACGACCGCCCCCGGCGCCACGGGGACGTTCGTCGCGCACGACATCGACTCGACGTGGGTCTACATGCAGCCGTGGGATCCCGACACCGAGTCGGCCGCCGACTACTCGCACCCGAGGTGCGCGGACATCGTGCGTCGCGCGATGGGGACGGACGCGCATCCCTTCACGATCCGCACCGTGCGCACCTGGACGATGACGGCGCAGGTGGCCGAGCGCTACCGCGAGGGCCGCATCTTCCTCGTCGGTGACGCCGCGCATCGCTTCCCGCCGACCGGCGGTCTCGGTCTCAACACCGGCGTGCAGGATGCACACAACCTCGCGTGGAAGCTGGCCGCGGTCGAGGCCGGCTGGGCGGCGAACGCGCTTCTCGACACGTACGACACCGAGCGGCGACCCGTCGCGCAGCACAACGCGGACGTGAGCCTTCGCAACGCCGTGCGCCTGGTCGAGGTCTTCCAGGCGCTGGCGGGCGACGAAGGCCTCCCCGCGATCCGCGCGGCGATCGCGAACCAGGCCGAGCATTTCGATCTGCTGGGCCTCCAGCTCGGGTTCGGGTACGACGCGGGCGCGATCGTACCCGCCGACGGCCAGCCGGGCCGCCCGGATTCGGTGCGCGACTACGTGCCGAACGCGCTGGCGGGCTCGCGCGTTCCGCATGCGTGGGTGGAGCGCGACGGCGCCCGCATCTCGACCCTGGACCTCTTCGCGTACGACCGCTTCACGCTGGTCACCGGGCCCGCGGGTGTGAAGTGGGCGGAGGCCGCGCACCATCGCGTTCCCGTCGACTGCATCCGGATCGGCCGCGACCTGGATGACGACGCAGGACGCTGGACACGGCTTCTGGGCATCGAGGACGACGGCGCGGTGCTCGTGCGGCCCGATCAGCACGTCGCGTGGCGTGCGCCGCGGGGCGATGCCGCCTCCATGGGCGCCCTCGCTCCCACCCTCGAAAGGATCCTCGGATGAACGTCGGACTCGAAGGACGAAAGGCCATCATCTGCGCGTCGAGCCGCGGGCTCGGTCGTGCCTGCGCGACGGCGCTCGCGCGCGAGGGCGTCTCGGTCGTGGTGAACGGCCGCGACGTGGAGCAGCTCGACGCGACCGCCGAAGCGATCCGGCGCGAGACTGGCGCGCGGGTCGTCGCCGTCGCCGCCGATCTCTGCACCGAGGACGGCCGGGAGCGGCTCGTGGCGGCGTGCCCGGACGCCGACATTCTCGTCACCAACAACGGGGGTCCGTCGCCTGGTCGTTTCGAGGACTGCGATCGTGCGGCGTGGCTCGCCGCCCTGGAGCAGAACCTCCTGGCGCCCGTCCTCATGATCCGAGCCGTCATCGGGGGCATGCGGGCGCGCCGGTTCGGGCGCATCGTCAACATCACCTCGGCGATGGTGAAATCGCCTCATCCGCTGATGGGGCTCTCGACGGCGGCTCGCAGCGCGCTGACGGCCGCATGCAAGGGTCTCTCGCGCGAGGTCGCGCGCGACAACGTGACGATCAACAACCTCCTGCCCGAGCGCATCGACACCGACCGCCAGCGCTTCATGGCCGGGCTCCAGGCGGCGGCGCGCGGCATCTCGATCGAGGAGGCGTACGCGGACATCGCCTCGTCGATCGCGGCGAACCGGCTCGGAACGCCCGAGGAGTTCGCGGCGGCGTGCGTCTACCTGTGCAGCGCGCAGGCCGGGTTCGTCTCGGGACAGAACCTCCAGATCGACGGCGGCTCGTATGCCGGCGTGATCTGAGCGCACCGTCCGCGGTCGCATCCCGGCGGGATTCCGTTGTAGGGTGGGATCACGGACATGAATGACGAGCTGATCTTCGTCGACCCGAAGGCGTACGCCGATCAGGCGCGGTGGCACGCGGCGGCCGAGCGCCTGCGCAAGACGAATCCGCTGCCGCTCGTGCGTGCCGAAGGGTTCATCCCCTTCCGCGCCGTCACGCGCCATGCCGACGTCGACGAGATCGAGCGCCACCACGATCTCTTCCACAACACCGAGGAATCGGTGTTGAGCTCGATCGTCCAGGCCGAGCAGCGCCGGCTCATGCCCGTCATCAAGACGCTGATCCACATGGACGGGCGCGAGCACCGCGAGCACCGCAAGATCACGAACGAGTGGTTCAAGCCGGCGAACCTCCGCTTGACCGTCGAGAGCCAGCTCCGGCCGCTCGCCCGCCGCCAGATCCAGCGCATGATCGAGATGGGCGGCGAGTGCGACTTCGCGCGCGACATCGCCCTCTACTACCCGCTGCACGTCATCATGAGCATCCTCGGCGTCGACGAGGCCGACGAGCCCCGCATGCTGCAGTTGACGCAGCAGATCTTCGGCGCCGAGGACCCCGACGTCGGGCAGGGCGAGGACCACGGCCAGGTCGTGCTCGCCGCGCTGCTCGACATGGCGCGCTACTTCCAGGCCATGACCGAGGACCGCCGCGCGCACCCCAAGAGCGACGTGGCGTCGACCATCGCCAACGCGACGATCGACGGGCAGCAGCTCGGCGAGCTGGAGATGGCGGGCTACTACGCCATCATCGCCACGGCGGGACACGACACGACGTCGAGCTCGCTCGCCGGCGGGCTCGAGGCCCTGATCCAGAATCCCGATCAGCTCCGCGCCTTGCAGAACGATCGCGCGCTGCTGCCGAGGGCCGTCGACGAGATCATCCGCTGGGTGAGCCCGGTGCGGCACTTCATGCGCCAGACGCAGCAGGACTACGTGCTCGGCGGCACGCGCCTCGCGGCCGGCGACTGGCTCCTCTTGTCGTATCTGTCGGCGAACCGCGACGACACGATGTTCGAGAATCCCTTCCGGTTCGACATCCGGCGCGCCAACGCGGACAAGCACCTCGCGTTCGGGATCGGCGTCCACTTCTGTCTCGGCGCGCATCTCGCGCGCATGGAGCTGCAGGCCTTCCTGGAGGAGCTGCTGCCGCGCCTCGAGCACGTCGAGCTCGCGGGCACGCCCGAGTACATGGCGACGACGTTCGTCGGCGGGCCGAAACGCCTGCCGATCCGCTACCGCATCGGCGCGGCCGCGTGAGCTGACCCGAGGGGCGCGACCGCGTCGACGGGGTCGCTCATCGGCTTCCCGCAGTCGATCATCGACTCCGTCGACGAGGACGACGGCGTGATCGACGGCTCGGGCCTCATGGGTCATTCGTGGTTCTCGAGCCCGGGCTCGGCGGGCGTGCGCTGGAGCTTCGACCCAGGGACGCTCGGCGGACTCCCGACCGCCCCGGGCATCGTGTGGACCGACGGCGGCGCGGGCGGCACCGTGTCGTTCGAGGCCGTCGCAGCGGACGGCTCGAGCGTCATCTGCGCGACCGGCCCGGTGTCGGACCCGGGTGTCTTTCCCGACAGCTCGAACAACGGCGAGACCGGCGAAGATCGCTTCTTCGGCCTCTACGATCCCGACGGCATCTCGAGCATCCTGCTCAGCAACTCGAGCGGTGGCATCGAGATGGACCATCTGCAGTTCGGCCTGGTCGGCCTTGCGGCCTCCACCTCGACCACTACGACCACGCTTCCGGGCGCCTGCCTGCTCGCCCCCACCTACGAGTCGATCCTGTGCCGCATCGACACGCTCGTCGGCGACGTCACGAGCGCCGGCGATCTCGGCCGCCTGAAGCAGGGGATCCTCAACGCGATCACGAAGGCGCGCCAGCAGGCCGCGAAGGCGGCCGGCGCGGGCACCGGGAAGGTCGCGAAGAACCAGCTGAAGAAAGTGCGCGAAGAGCCTCGAGTCCTTCCGTCACAAGCTCGACTCGAACAACGCGAAGAAGATCATCCCGCAGGCGACCCGCGACGCTTTCCGGCAGCGCGCCGCCGACGTCAAGGTCGACGTCGGCGCGCTGCGCGGCACGGTCTAGCGCGCGCCGGGGCGGACGTCGGCGTCAAAACCTGCGAGCCGAGGATCACTCGTCGGCCGCTCGGGGCG
>DATJZY010000085.1 GCA_035577985.1 Candidatus Eisenbacteria bacterium | reverse complement strand
GGAAAGACGCTCGCGGATGTCGATGCCCAGGCAATCGAGGACTGGGACTACCTGCTCGCGACCGAGCGCAAGCTTGGGCCGAAAAGCCGCCGCAACGTCCTCTCAGGCTTCCATTCCTTCTTGCGGTGCCGGCGCGCCGCTCCTTTACGACAACCTCGATCGAGAAGTACGCGAAGCTCGAGCCCGCGACGATCGAGTCGGCGCTCAAGCGACTGAGAGAGCCGAAAGGCAACTGATCGAAGCGCCTCCCTTACCATCCCAGCAGCACGAACGACCAGGGACAATGAGGTGTCGAGCACGCCCGCTTTTCGACCGGCAGCAGGACGGTTGCGGCGATCGCCGGGCGAGCTGCTCGACGCAGCCCACAAAGTTCACTTCACTATGTGCATAACGACGAGGCCTCTCCGGTGTCGATGGCCATCAGCTCGACAGACATCCCGACGCTGCGCGAACGGTTTCAGGCGCTCCTCTCGGTCGCCGAATCGATCACCTCCTGTCGCGAACCCCAGGAGCTATTTCGCCGGTTGGCCGGCGAGCTGCAGAGGGTCGTGAGCTTCGACCGGATCGGTCTCCTCCTTTACGACGCCGAGCGCGGGGTCACGCAGGCGCAGGTGCTCGAGCCCGCAAACGCGGCTCCAGGCCCGGCGGAAGTGCGGGTCGGAGATACGCCGTTTGGCTGGGTCATCGAGTCGCAGCAGCCCCTGATCGTCGCCGACACCGCGGCCGAAACACGCTGGCCCGAGGCGATCACGCGCATCCGCGAGAGCGGCGTCGTGAGCATGTGCCTGCTGCCCCTCACGACCGCCCGTACGCGCATCGGCGCGCTGGCTTTCGGCCGTCGCAAGCCCATGACGTATGCGGGTGATGAGGTCGAATTTATGGGCGAGGTGGCGAAGCTCGTCGCGATGGCGATCGAGAACGCCATGGCGTTCGAGAAGATCGCGCAGCTCAAGAACAAGCTCGCGGAGGAGCGCCTCTACCTCGAGAGCGAGATCAAAACCGAACACCCGTTCGAGGAGATCATCGGCAACAGCTCCGCCCTCCGCCGCGCGCTCCAGCAGGCGGAGGTCGTCGCATCGACGGACTCGACTGTGCTCCTGCTCGGGGAAACCGGCACCGGCAAGGAGCTGCTCGCGCGCGCCATCCACGACCGCAGCAACCGTCGCGAACGCACGTTTGTGAAGATTAACTGCGCCGCCATTCCGTCGGGTCTCCTCGAGAGCGAACTCTTCGGGCACGAGAAGGGCGCGTTCACCGGCGCGATCGCACAAAAGGTTGGCCGCTTCGAGGTCGCCGATCGCGGCACGCTTTTCCTCGACGAGGTCGGCGAGATCCCGCTCGACCTTCAGCCGAAGCTGCTGCGCGTCCTGCAGGAGCATGAGTTCGAGCGCATCGGCAGCACGAAGACCATCAAGATCGACGTGCGCCTGATCGCTGCGACGAATCGGGATCTCCGCCGGATGGTGGAGGAGCACCGGTTTCGCGACGACCTCTACTACCGTCTGAACGTCTTCCCGCTCCACGTGCCGCCGCTGCGCGAGCGCCCGGAGGACATCCCAGCGCTCGTCCGGTATTTCGTGCAGCGGCTGGCCCGCCCAATGAACCGGCAGGTGGAGGTCATCCCCGCCGAAACGCTCGATGCGTTGTGCCGATATCCGTGGCCGGGGAACGTGCGCGAGCTCGCCAATCTCGTCGAACGCGCGCTGATCCTCTCCCCCGGCCGGACCCTCGAAGTGCCGCTTGACGAGCTCGGACCTCGCGATCCTCCCGTGGCCAGCGAGGAGAAGGACGACGCGACGCTGCAGAGCGTCGAACGGGAGCACATCCTGCGCGCTCTTGAGGAGGCAAACTGGGTGCTCGGTGGTCCCAAGGGTGCCGCTGCGCGTCTGGGGATGAAGCGCACGACCCTCCAGTACCGCATGCAGCGACTCGGGATCACGCGCGCTCGGTAGTCCTGCCGGGATTCGGCGAACGTGCCGGACCCCCGGCACCGGCTTCGGCGCCGGAGAGGCGCGCGTCTTCCTGTTGGTCCGATTTGCCTCCCCGCGCTCGGCACGCGCCTTGCGAGGTGGCCGGCATGCACCGCGTCGCGACCCAGCAACCGCACGGCTTCACCACCTACCAGAAGCTCGTGATCGGCGTGCTCGCCTTCCTCCAATTCAGCATCGTGCTGGACTTCATGATCATGGGTCCGCTCGGGGCCCTCCTGATGCCGGCCCTCTCCATCTCCACCCGTCAGTTCGGGCTCTTGGTTTCCGCCTACGCCTTCTCGGCCGGCATCTCGGGCTTCCTGGCCGCGGGCTTCGCCGACCAATTCGATCGGAAGAAGCTGCTGCTCTTCTTCTACACGGGCTTCATCCTGGGGACGTCGCTGTGCGGGATCGCCACGACCTACGGGTTCCTCCTGTTGGCGCGCATTCTCACGGGCGTGTTTGGCGGCGTCATCGGATCCGTCAGCATGGCGATCGTCGCGGACATCTTTCCGTTGCAGTCGCGCGGCCGGGTGATGGGCTTCGTGCAGAGCGCCTTCGGCGCCAGCCAGGTGCTGGGCCTGCCCGTGGGCCTCTGGCTCGGAAACCGGCTGGGATGGCAAGCGCCCTTCTTCCTAATCGTCGCCGTGAGCGCGTGCGTGGGCGCGGTCATCCTGGCAAGGCTCCAGCCCATCACCTCCCACCTCGCGGCGCAGACCACCGAGAGTCCCCTGGCCCACCTGTCGGCGACAGTCCGCCAGGGCCGCTATCTCCGGGCCTTTCTGGCCACCATGTTCCTCGCCACGGGTGGCTTCATGCTCATGCCCTTCGCGAGCGCCTTCAGCGTCGACAACCTCAAGATCGATCTGGACCACCTGCCCTGGGTCTACCTGGCCACCGGCCTCTCCAGCTTCATCGCCGGGCCCCTGTTGGGAAGGCTTAGCGACAGGATCGGCAGGTACCGCGTGTTCTGCTTCGGATCCCTAACGGCCATCGCGTTGGTACTGGTCTATTGCCGGCTCGGCGAAACGCCGCTCGGATGGGTCATCGCCATTAACATCCTCCTCTTCGGTGCCGTCAACGCGCGCATGATCTCGAGCCAGGCGTTGGTCTCGGCCGTCCCGGACCTGGCCGATCGCGGTGCCTTCATGGCCACGAACGGCTCCATCGCCCAGCTTTCAGGGGGTCTGGCGGCCGCCGTGGCGGGCCTCATCGTGGTGCAGCATCCGGGACACCCTCTGGAGCGCTACGACGTGCTTGGGTCGGTGGTCGCGGGCGCCGGCCTGCTGACCATTGCCCTCATGTACCCGATCCAGAGGATGGTCTCGGCCAGGCAGGTCGAGGGCCAAGCGGGTCTGGACTTCGGTCGCACGCAGCCGGGCGGCGCAGGCGCGGGCAAACCCTCCGGGTCTCCCGCCGCGCGCTGAGAGGGACGGCGGGACCTCCGTCCTCTGGACCGATCACACGAAGACGAGACGGGTCTCCCGATGCGGCACGCCGGCTCTCGACGCGGCCTGGTGAAGCGTGCCGGGGCTCGGCACGAATGCCGGACGCCGGCACCGGGTCCGGCACGAGGCGCCGCGGCGCCTCCTCTCGCGGCGTCTCGCCGCCGCTGCGCCGGGCACGCGTCTTGCGAATGCGAGTGGCCCATGTCGACTCGATTCTCACCAGCCTTCGCCGCACGCGGATCGCCATCGTCGACGCGCGTGTTTGTAGGGAGGACAAGTCGTGGCAGTCACGCCTCCGATCCAACGTTTCGACCACTGGACCCTCGTCGCGCGGGATCCCGAGCGCTCGCGACGGTTCTACACCCAGGTTCTCGGTGCCGAGGAGCTGCCGCTCGGCGAGGGCTTCCTCTCGGTGCAGCTCGCCGGAACGATCATCGACCTCTTCCCCGCCAACGACGCCCCCTGGCCCGGACAGCCGGCGCCCGGAAGCGGCGGGCAGCACCACGCCTACGTCATCGCCCTCGCCGACTACGACAGGTGGCTCGCACACTTCGCGGCACACGGCGTCCCGACGCGAGGGATGGCACACGGGCTCATCCGCATGTCGATGTACGTCGACGATCCGGATGGCTACCACATCGAGCTCACCGTCCCGTTCGAGGACCGCGTGCTCGCCCGGAGCGAGATCATCAAACGCGGATTGGAGGCAGGCATCGAGCGCCGTCCTCCTTGGGAAGCGATGCGAGGGGAGTCCCGCTCGGAGCGGGACTGAAGGCCGCGGGACGAGGGACCCGCGCGATGATCGGTCACTGGGCGGCTCGCTGCAGGCCGATCCGCCAGCAAGGACGCCGAGGAGGATCCACCATGAATCCGCTGAGAATCGCCATCATCACTGGCAGCACGCGCCCGGGCCGCAACAGCGAAGCGGTCGCACGCTGGGTGCATCGGATCGCGCAGCAGCGCTCCGACGCGCAGTTTGAGCTCGTCGACATCGCGGACTACAAGCTTCCGCTGTTCGACGAGCCAATGTCGCCCATGTTCGGCAAGTACACGAAGCCGCACACCCGGGCGTGGTCGGAAAAGATCGCGTCCTTCGACGGCTACGTGTTCGTGACGCCTGAGTACAACCACGGAATTCCGGGCGCCCTGAAGAACGCTCTCGATTTCCTCTACCACGAGTGGAACAACAAGGCCGCGGGGTTCGTGAGCTACGGCGGCGCCGGCGGTGCGCGGGCCGTCGAGCACCTGCGGCTCGTGGCATCGGAGCTCATGCTCGCGACGGTGCGCGCCCAGGTGATGCTGTCGCTCGTCACCGACTTCGAGCACTTCAGGACCTTCAAGCCGCTTCCGCACCACGAAGCGGAGGTCGCGACGATGCTCGACCAGGTCATCTCCTGGGCGACCGCGCTCAAGGCCATCCGCGTCCAGCGGCCGGTCCGTGCGGCTGATGCCCAGTCGGCCGAGGCGATTTGAACGAGAGGCGAGCCCGATGATCGCGGCGAAACCGTACGGGACGATCCAGTACCGGGAGGTCAACGGCTGGCGAATGGCCTACATCGACGAGGGCACGGGCGAGGCGATCGTGTTCCAACACGGCCAACCGGCGTCTTCGTACGTGTGGCGCAACGTCATGCCCCACGTCGAGGGCCTGGGCCGGCTGATCGCATGCGACCTCATCGGTATGGGCGGGTCGGAGAAGCTCATCCCGTCGGGTCCGGATCGGTATGGCTACGCCGAGCACCGCGACTTTCTGTTCGCGCTGTGGGAGGCGCTCGAGCTCGGCGATCGCGTGGTCCTCGTACTGCACGACTGGGGGGCCGCGCTTGGGTTCGAGTGGGCCCGCCGGCATCCCACGCGCGTGCAGGGCATCGTTCACATGGAAGCCATCGCGGCGCCCATGCGCTGGTCGGATCTCCCCGAGCCGGCCCACGCCTTCTTCCGAGCGCTCCGTTCGCCGGGGCGAGCGCCTGGTGTTGCAGGACAATGCCTTCATCGAGATTCGGCTCCCGGGTGCCGTCATGCGACGGCTGACCGACGAGGAGACGGCAACCTACCGGAAGCCCTTCGCGAACACGGGAGAGGGCCGCCGGCCGACGCTGTCGTGGCCCCGCAGCTTGCCGCTCGACGGCGAGCCCGCCGACGTCGCGGCGGTGGTGAGCGAGAACTTCCGCTGGTTGGCCGAGAGCGAGGTGCCGAAGCTGTTCGTCGCTGCCGAGCCCGGCGTCATCGTCCGCGGCCGCGTCAAGGAACTCGTTCGCACGTGGCCCCACCAGACGGAAGTCACCGTGAAGGGCCTACATACCTTGCAGGAGGACAGTCCCGACGAGATCGGTGCAGCGATCGCGGACTTCGTCCGGAGGCTCAGAGGCCCCGTCCGCTCCTAACGCACATCTCAACAGACAAAGGCATGCCGCGAGGAGGGTCGACGATGAGCGTATCGAGGTTGGCATATCTGGGCGTGGACGCGACCGACCTTGGCGCATGGAAGAGCTTCGGCACCGAGGTTCTCGGGTTCGAGATCGGCACCGACAGCCGGGATCGGCTCCTGTACCTGCGCGGCGATGAGCGACATCACCGGCTCAGCATCCACGCCGGCGCCTCCGACGATGTGGCCTACGTCGGGTGGGAGCTCGCGAATCATGAGGCCCTGGAAGCCACGGCGAGCATGTTGGAGAGCCAGGGCAGCGAGGTGCACGCCGGAAGGTCCGACGAGCTGGCGGATCGGCGGGTGCTCGAGCTTGCCTACTTCATCTGCCCCTACACCGGCGTCCGGATGGAGCTCGCGGTCGGCAACGAGGTTTCGCTCTACCCGCGCTTCACGTCCACGCGCCCCCTGTCCGGCTTTCTCATGGGGGAGCTGGGTCTGGGTCACGTCGTTCTGCTGAGTTCAAACGTCCAGGCAGCCGCGGCCTTCTACGTGCGCGCGCTGGGATTCGGGATCTCCGACTACGTGATGGCTCCAGACGGCGCTCCGGTGGGAACCTTCCTCCACTGCAACCCGCGTCATCACTCGTTGGCCTTCTTTTCCGTGCCGATGTCGCCGCGCAAGATCCAGCACCTGATGATCGAGACCCAGTCGCTCGACGACGTCGGAACGAGCTACGACCTGTGCCTGGCGCGGAAGATCACGAAGTCGTCGTTGGGGCGACATCCCGACGACCGAGGGCTTTCCTTCTACTTCCGGAATCCGTCTCGGTGGCTCTTCGAGTACGCATGGCAGCTCCGGTCGATCGATCCCGCGAGCTGGACGACGGAACGCTACGTGATGGGGGGCGGCAATGGCTGGGGACATGCGGGGCTCTTCAGCGCGGACGAATAGCGGGTCGGTGGCAGCATCCGAAGGCGAGTGGCAGCCGTTCTCGCCCTGACCTCGAGCAGTCGGGCACCTTTCGCGAGGCTCCAATCGCGCGCCGTCTCTTCGAAGGCGCGTCTCGCTGACCCACGCGCCCGGAAGTGCTGAACGGATCCGGCGAACGTGCCGGATCCCGGCACGGACTCGGCACAGGAAGGTGCGGCGCGGCTTCTAGACCTGTTTCAGCTCGGTTTCGCTGCCGCTCCGGTCGGCACGGGCCTTGCGATGCACACAGGCATGCTCCGCATCACGACGCTGCACGAAGGCGACGCGGTGGTGCTCCGAATCGAGGGCCAGCTTCAGGGCCCCTGGGTCGACGAGCTGCGCCACTGCTGGCAGTGCGCGCGCGAGGCGAGCGGAGACAAGGCGGTACGGATCGAACTCGTGGACGTTCGCTTCGTCGATGCGGCGGGAAAGGCGCTCCTTACCCGGATGCATCGCGCCGGCACCGAGCTTCTCGCGACCGGCGTTCTCACCACGGCAATCCGCGACGAGATCGTCGCGCGGGGCGGCGACGGAGGCTGACCCGATGAACTTCGTGGCGCTCAAGATGCTGATCGGCGACCGGGCGAAGTACCTCGGGATCATCTTGGGCATCACCTTTGCCTCGCTGCTCATCACCCAGCAGGGGGCGATCTTCATCGGCCTGATGACGCGCACCTACGGCGCGATCACGGACCTGGGGCAGCCCGACATCTGGGTAATGGATCCGAAGGTGCAGTTCATCGACGACATCAAGCCGATGCAGGACACGAAGCTCCTGCGCGTGCGTGGCGTGGAAGGCGTCGACTGGGCGGTGCCGCTGTACAAGGGTTTGCTCAAGGCTCGGCTCTCAGACGGAAACTTCCAGAGCGTGAACGTGGTTGGCCTCGACGACGCGACCTTGGTCGGAGGACCGCCGGAGATGGTGGAGGGCACGATTGCCGACCTTCGGCGCGCCGACGGGGTCATCGTCGACGTCGTGGGCGCCGACGACAAACTCGCGAAGCCGCCCGTGGCGCCGGGCGGCCGCAAGACACCCCTCGCGATCGGCGACGTGCTGGAGATCAACGACCATCGCGCCATCGTCGTCGGGATCTCGCGCAACACGCGCACCTTCCAGTCTCAGCCCGTGGTCTACACGACCTACCTGCGCGCGCTCACCATCGCACCGCCGGAGCGGTTGCTCCTTTCCTTCATCCTGGTGAAGGCCAAGCCGGGCCAGGATCTCGAAGAACTCTGCACGCGCATCACGCGCACGACCGGCCTCGCAGCCTACACCCGCGATGGCTTCGAAACGCTCACCGTGAACTACTTCCTCAAGTACACGGGTATTCCCATCAACTTCGGCATCGCAGTGGTGCTCGGCTTCATCGTCGGGACGGCGGTGGCCGGCCAGACCTTCTACAACTTCACCCTCGACAGCATCCGCCAGTTCGGTGCGCTGAAGGCCATGGGAGCGCAGAACGGGACCTTGCTGCGCATGATCCTGCTCCAGGCCGTGATCGTCGGGCTGATCGGCTACGGGCTCGGCGTCGGCGCCGCCTCAGCAATGGGGTTTGCGACCCGCAACACCGAGCTCGCGTTCCGCATGCCGTGGCAGCTCCTGCTGGCGAGTGGCGGCGCGGTAGCCGTGATCTGCGTGCTCGCGGCGCTCCTCAGCATCTGGAAGGTCGTGCGGCTCGAGCCGGCGATCGTCTTCAAGGGGTGATCCATGAACGCAGCGGTCGAAGACGTGGCGGTCTACTGCCGGGGGGTCACCAAGGCGTACGGATCCGGCGAGGCGCAGGTGACGGCGCTGCGCGGCATCGACCTCGACGTGCGTCGAGGCGAGCTCCTGATGCTCGTCGGGCCCTCCGGATGTGGCAAGACAACCCTGATCTCGGTGATCGCGGCGATTCTCGACCAAGACGGCGGCGACGTTCACGTCCAGGGCCGCGATCTCCGCACGATGAGCGCGCGCGAGCGCGCGCGTTTCCGCGGCGAGACGATCGGTTTCGTATTCCAAGCGTACAACCTGCTGCCCGCGCTCACGGCCGCCGAAAACGCGGCGGTGCCGCTGCTCATCCAGGGCATGCCCCGTGCGCGGGCGCTCGCGCGGGCGCGCGAGGTGGTCGACGCCGTCGGGCTCGGTGCGCGCGCGAACGCGCTGCCTGCGCAGCTTAGCGGAGGGCAGCAGCAGCGCGTCGCGATCGCACGCGCTCTGGTCCACGAGCCGCGCATCATCGTCTGCGACGAGCCGACCAGCGCGCTCGATCACGAAAGCGGGCAGACCGTGATGGAGCTGCTGAGGCGGGTCGCCCAGAGCGCCGAGCGGGCGCTCATCGTGGTCACGCACGACGCGCGCATCTTCGGCTTCGCCGATCGCATCGCTCACATGGACGACGGCCGCATCGAGAGCATCGTCGACCAGCGCGGCCGCGGAGAACAGCAATGATCCGCAAGTACATGCTCCCGGTCCTCGCGGTCGTCGGCGTCGCCTTCGCCGTCGCGACGGTTGTTCGCGGCAATCAGCCGAAGCCTGTCGCCGAGCCGGTAGCGCAGCCTGCACGCGCGCCCTTCGAGAGCTTTGTGGCGGGTTCGGGCATCATCGAGGCCAGCACCGAGAACATCGCCGTCGGAACGCCGGTTTCCGGAATCGTGATGGAGATCTACGTCAAATGGGGCGACCACGTCCGCGCTGGCGACCCTCTCTTCAAGATCGACGACCGAGACCTTCAGGCCAACCTGCTGGTCGCGGAGGCGAACGTGAAGGAGGCCGAGGCCAATTTGGCGCAGGCCAAGCACCAGCTCGGGCGAGCCGAGAGCGTGCCGGACAAGCGCGCGATCAGCGTCGAGGAGCTGCAGAACCGCCGCGATGCCGTGGGAGTCGACGGAGCCGCCCTCGAAGCGGCGAAAGCGCAAGTGGAGCAGACCCAGATCGAGATCGCGCGCCGGACGATCCGAGCCCTCGTGCCGGGGGAAATCTTGCAGATCAAGACCCGGCTCGGCGAGTTCGCCCAGGGGGGCGTGCTGGCGACCCCGCTCATGCTGCTCGGGGACGACACCCGGCTGCACGTCCGCGTCGACGTGGACGAGAACGATGCGTGGCGCTTTCGGCCGGGCGCCGCAGCGGTCGCGTTCGTCCGCGGCAACCCGGACCTGAAGACGACCCTGCGCTTCGAGCGGTTCGAGCCGTACGTCATCCCGAAGCAGTCGCTCACCGGCGACACGACCGAGCGCGTCGACACGCGGGTGCTGGAGGTGATCTACAGCTTCGACGAGGGTGCGCTTCCGGTCTACGTCGGCCAGCAGATGGACGTGTTCATCGAGGCGCCTCCCCTCGAGGCCGTGCGGGCAAAGCAGCTCGCGGGGAATGCGTCATGACGAGAACCGGCGCACTGAGGGCGGCGCTGCTGGCACTCGCCGTGGCAGGCTGTGCCGTCGGTCCCGACTATCACGTGCCTCTGGTGGAGGTCCCGGCACGCTGGAGCGAGGCCCCCGCGATGGGCGAAGGCGCTCCGGAGACACCCTCCCGCTGGTGGACCGTGTTCGGGGACGAAGAGCTCGATTCGCTGGTCGACCGGGCGGTCCGAGCGAACCTCGACGTGCAGAACGCCGAGGCCCGCGTGCGCGA
>DATJZY010000084.1 GCA_035577985.1 Candidatus Eisenbacteria bacterium | reverse complement strand
CGACGCGGCCCGCCTTCGCGGCGGTGGTGGCGCGCGTCGTCGAGAAACGCGTCGCCTTTCTCGCCCGCACGTACCGCGCCCTCGGCTTGCCCGCGAAATCGGCCCGCCGGCGCGCCGTCACGGCGTACGCGGGCTACGTGGGGATGTTACACCTCGCGCGCATCGCCCCCGCGTCCGTGGGCGGCGCGGCCGAGCGCGCCGCGACGGTGCGGGAGGCCGTGCGGCTCCTCCGGGCGCGCTGAGCGCGCGGCGGCAGGCACGCCGCCATCCCTACTTCGGTTTTCCGCGCTCGGCCGTGAGCTTCGTCGTGATGGCGTCGAGCACCGCGCTCTCCTCGCCGGACACGCCCTCGCTCATTCCGATCAGTCGAGCCAGTCCTCCGCCCGACGCCTCGGCGACGCGACGGCACACGTCGACCGTGCTCGCGATGCGCTCGCCGCGCTCCTTTTCGGGCAGCACGGAAAAGCCCACGCGCATCACCTCCATGGCGGTCTCGAACACCGCGTCGGACGGACGCTGCCGCAGCCACTCGAGCAGCTTGCCGTGCGCCGGCATCCCGGCCACGATCCCGCGCGACGCAGCGAAGTCGAGCACGATGGCTCGTTCGGCCTCGCCGACCTGGCCCTCGGCCCACGCCACCTGTACGAGCGGCGCCAACAGGATGGCCGCGCCGGTGTCCTGATTGAGGCCCAGCTCTGCGACGCGGCGCAAGAGCTCCGCGTCGTCGACGCGGAGCTTCGCGGCGAGCGCCTGGGCGATCTCGGTGAGGCGCGCGCGCTCCCGAATCTTCTCGATCAGCTTCTCGTCCGCGCGGCGAAAATAGTCGGCTTCCTCGCCGCGCTCGCGCTTCTTCAACAGATCCTTCAGCGGATCCTTCATTGGTTTCTCCCGCCGGGCCGCCCTGGGCTACCGTCCGGGCCTGCGTGGCCCCTCCAGCGCCGAGCGCGTCAGCAGTCGTTCGTGCAGAACCCCTGGACGAACTGCGAGGGGATGGAGCAGGTACCGCAGGTGGCGCCGCCCCAGTAGCACGTCGTCGGAATGCCATTGACGAGGGTGAAGCGCTTCTCGCAGTCGAGTTGCGTCATGGCGTCGAAGCAGGCGAGCGGCCCGTCCGTGCGCGACGCGCAGACGACGGGCGGGTTGCATGCGTTCGTGCAGCTGTGTCGCGCGGTGTCGTCGGAGGTGCAGGGATAGCAGGTCGGCGTCCCCTGCGCGTCCCACCAGCACGACTCGGGGCCGGCGAGCGTGAAGAACCGCGGATACTTGAAGGACTGCTCGCAGGCGGTCTGGTTGTTCGCGTCGCCGCAGCGCTTCACGCGCTGCCGGCTGGGCGCCTCCTCGCAGAGCGAGCTGCACGTGTTGATGCAGGCGAAGTTCTGCGCGTACTGCAGCTCGCACCCGAGACACTGCCCGCCGTAGTACCAGCACGACGTCGGCGTCCCGTCGACGACCTCGAACGCCCCGAGGCAGGCCGTCTCTTGGCCATCGAATTTGCGGCACCCGTGCGGCGGCCCGCCGCCGGTCGTGCTGGGTGCGAGCGTCCTGTTCGGGTCGAGGCCGCAGGTCGTGCCGAGCTCGTCGCCCACCTGCACCTGGGAGGCCAGCAGCGAGGCGAGCGCCGCATTCACGTCGCTCACGGTGGCGAACGCGTCGAGGTCGTCCACCTTCTTCCACTTCTTGTCCTTGCATTCCGGTCCCGCCTCGAGACGGACGCGGTTCGTGCGCTTGGGGTGCTGGCACACGATGACGGCATCCGCGTCGGACGGAACGAGCGCGCTCGCGCCGAGCGCGACTCCCATGGCCACGACGCAAACCGTGAGTCGCATTCCCGGCCTCCGCATCGAACGCCTCCCTTCCGAGACGTTCCCTGAATATTGATCGCGCCGCCCGAGGTCAACAGTCGGAAGCCTCACGCGGATCTCAACGGCGGGATTCGTCGTCCTCCGCGGGCGCGAGCTGCGGCCACCAGCGTGCGTGGTTCTGCGATCCGCACCCGCTCGCGAGGGCATCCGCGAGCGGCACGCGCCGCCACTGCTCGATCACCGGGAGCTGGCCGGCCGGGGGCGCGCCCGCCATGCGGTCACGCGCCACCTGGAGCGCGGCGGGCAGAGGGCTCTCGCGGCGCAGCATCTGGAACAGGAAGAGGGCACCGTAGTGCGCCCGTCGCAGCTCTTCGGCGTCGATGAGACCCGAGGCGTGGAGGCCCAGCAGCACCCGCTGCTGGACGGCTGCGGCGCGCTGCAGGTTCCGTCCGACGAGCGGCGTCGTCGGCGCTGCGATCAGACTCGCGAGGAAGGACGCCTCGAAGGCGCCGGGGCGGTCGGGACTCTCGTCCAGGTAGTGCCGCGTGGCGGGCACGACGCCGAAGACGCCCGGCCCCCACTCGATGACGTTGAGGTACAGCTCGAGGATGCGCCGCTTGCCGAGCGCATGCTCGAGCCGGCGCGTGAGCATCGCTTCGCGAAGCTTGCGCTGGACGGTCCGCTCGGGGCCGAGGAAGAGGTTGCGGGCGAGCTGCTGGGTGATGGTGCTCGCGCCCCGCAGACGCTCTCCGCGCAGATCTCGCAGCGCGGCGTCCCACGCCGCCGTCCAGTCGATGCCGTGGTGCTCGAAGAACCGGTCGTCCTCGGCACGCACCACCGCACAGGCGAGCAGCGGCGAGATCCGGTCGAGCGGGGTCCATTCGATTGGTTCCGTCGCGCCGTGCGCACGCATGAATGCCGTCTCGGTCGGGGCGTCGGTAGCGAGATCCGAGACCCCGGGCAGGGTCGCGAGCTGCGACGCGACCCAGGCCGCCGTGCCCATCACGAACACGACGACGGTCCATCCGAGCACGCGCACGTCGGTCCTCAGTCGGCGAGCTGCGCCGCGCGCCGGACTTCGGGATCGCCGGCGTAGTGGAGCGCGAGCGCCCGCTCGCCGTGCGGGGCGAGGTGACGCGCCTTCGCCAGCTCGTCCCGGGCCGTGGCGTCGTCGCCGAGCGCGGTACAGGCCCGTGCCAGGTTCCGATGGTACAGCGCGATGCGCGGTCCCGACAGGGTGGCGAGCGTGAAATAGCGCCGGGCCATCGAGACGTCGCCGCGCTCGAGATACCGGACGCCGACGTTGTTCATCGCATCGGAGGAATACGGGTAGCGCCCCAGCACCTGCCGCCAGGCATCGAGCTCGGTCTGATAGACGTGGTTCTGCTGGAGATCGGTGTGGACGAGCGCGCCGAGCCACGCGGCGACGCACGCCGACGCCGCGACACGGAGCGGGCGCGACCGCAGCGCCGTGACGGCGCGCGAGATCGTCTCGGCTGCCAGGAGCGCGAAGAACGCGAGCGCCGGGTAGAGGCGCCATTCCCTGATGATCTCGTTCTTCGGAAGGATGCTGTTGGTCGGCAGCAGGCAGAGGGCGATGGCGCCGACGAGCCACCCGCAGGGGTGCGAACGCCAGCGCCAGGCGGCGGCGAGCGTAGCGGCGGCGAGCGCGGCGCCGAGCAGGACGTGGGGATCCAGCGGATCGCGGTACAGCACGAGGTCGTGCACGAGCGCCGTCTGGTAGGGGAGGAGGAAGAACCCGGCCATGGTCGGGACGTGGGCCAGCTGCGACCAGAGGTACGTGTCCGGAGGGATCGCCGCCGTCCGCGAGAGCGGGATCGCATAGAGGACGAGGAGCATGCCGGCGACGAGCGCGACCGACGCCGTCGCGACCACGGCGCCGCCCCGGGGCGACACGCGGCGCCCGCGGCCGAGCTCCCACCACACGAGCACCAGGACGAACCCCGCCAGGCTCTGCTTGGTGAACGCGGCGAGCACGAGGAGCGCCGCGACGACCGCCGTCTGTCCCGCGCGGGGCGACCCCCGCCGCGTCCACGTCGCCCAGGCGAGCAGCGCCAGCAGCGCGAACGTCGTCGCGAGCGAGTAGCTCCGTCCGAAGATCTGGCTCACGCACGCCGTCGCGAGAGGATGCACCGCGAACACGAGCGCGGCCACGAGCGGCGCTGCGAAGAAGCGTCGCGCGATCGCGAAGACGAGCAGGGCGTTCACGGCATGGATGGCGAGGTTGACGGCGTGGAAACCCGCCGCCGTTCCGCTCACGCGATGGTTCAGCGCGAAGGTGAGCACGGAAAGCGGCCGCTCCAGAAGACCTCGCGGCGTGAGCATGCGCTCGCGGAACACGTCCAGGTCCGTCACCACGGGGTTCTCCTCGAGCCCGATGGTCTCCGAATAGAGGAAGGGGATCGTGTAGACGCGGTGGTGGACGGCGAGCACGACGGCCACGATGGCTGCCGCCTGGACGAGGAGGAGACGGGTTGCGCGGGCGCTCGCCACGGCCCCGTGTAGCGACTGCTCCCGTCGCTGTCACGCTTCGCGATGGCGCTCTGCCCATGCGGCGACTAGATTTCGCACCGGCGTGACTCGGCTCGTGCTCCTCGTCGCGGCGGCGCTCTCGGCATGCGCGGCTCCCGATGGCGAGCGCTACTGGGGACAGGTCGAAAGCCACCTGGCCGAGCTGGCCGGGGCGCCGCTCGTCTCGGCGAACTGGGAAGGTCGGTATCGTCCCTACGTGTTCCGTGACGGACGCTTCGTGGCCCTGATCCCGCCCGACGGCGCACCGCCGGAGCTGGATCTGCACGCGCCCACGGCGCTCTCGGCGACCGAGCTCCTGCTCTCCGGCTCCGAGTCCGGCAAGCCGTGGTTCGACGTCTTTCGCTGGGACATGCCGACGCACACGCTGACGAACCTCACCGCGACGCCGGAGATCGACGACGGCGATTTCTGCGTCGACCCGCAGAGCCGGCGCATCGCATACCGGGCGGGTGGTCGCGAGCGGTTCGCGGTCGTCGCAGAGGGTACACTGCGGGAGCTGCCGGACGCCGGTGCTCCGGCGTTCACGTCGTGCGTGTTCACCGACGCCGACACCCTGGTCGGCGTCGCGCGCAGCAACACGGGCGCGGCGCTGTATCGCTGCGCGGTCGGCGAGCCCGGCGTGCGGTGCGAGCAACGGCAGGCGCTCGACGACACCGACGACGTGACGCGGCTCTTCCGCATCCCGCCCGATGCGGTCGGCGTGGTCGCGCGCCTGCGCGACAGGCCGTTCCGTCGCCCGTATCGGCTCGCGCCCACACTGGATGCCATGACACCCGTCGCGCTCCCCGCCCCGGCGCGTGGCGACGTGCTCGACTCCGACGGCACTGCGGCTCGGTACTCGCTGCACGGGCGCTACCGGAGCTCGCTCGCGCCGGCCGATCCCGCCACCGTCTTCGCGCAACGATGCATCGCCGACGCGTGCTGGGCCGTCGTCGCCACGCCGCGCATTCCCCGGACGCTCGCGCGGCTCGAAGGCGGGCGATGGGTCCCCGTCGTTCACCCGAAGATCGCGATCCCGCCCGGCATCCGGCGCCCGCGCCAGGTGTGGATGCGCGGGTCGAGCGGCCGGGCCTACCAGGCCTTCTGGTTCGGCCCACGCGCAACCGAGAAGGTCGTCGTCTGGTGGCACGGCGGCCCGCGCGAGAGCGTCTCGCCGCGCTTCAATCCCTACTTCGCGCGGCTGAACCAGCTCGGCTTCGGCGTGCTCGCGGTCAACTATCCCGGCAGCACGGGCCGGGGGCGTTCGTATGAGGCCCGCTTCGACGACGCGTCGCTGCTCGACTGCGCGTCGGCGGTCTGGTCCCACCTGCACGCGCGCGGTGCGCGCTACGTCGTGTCCTGGTCGGTGTCATCGGGGAACGTCGCGCAGCTCGTGCTGCTCCGGAACGACTTCCCGCTCTCGGGGATCGTCGATCAGGCGGGCTGGGGCCAAGTGGCCCTGCGCATCGAGGCCGAGCGCCGTGGAGTGCCGGTGTACACGATCCGCGGACGGCAGGATGTCCACGCTCGGTCAGAGTCAGAGAAGGTGGACCTCTGGTACGACGGCGGCCACGACGTGACGCTGCCGGCGCAGTGGACGGCGGTGATGGACGGGGTGGGTCGGTTTCTCGGTGGTCTGGCGACGGCGTGGTGACCGGCCCACCCCGACGGCGGGTCGCTACGCGGCCTTGCCCGACGCCAGCGCGTGGACGTCAGCGGCCGTGAGGCACTTGCCCCCGATCGCCCAGTCGCCCTCCTCGACCTCGTTGATGCGAACCCAGGTGACCGGGCGCATGCGCTCGCCCTCGACGGCCACCATGGCCTCGGTGACCCGGGCGATGAGGTCCTTCTTCTGGCTCTGCGTGAACACGTCCTTGATCACATCGATCGTCACCAGTGGCATGGCTGCACTCCCGTTTTGCCTCGGTGGCGGAACCATTCCGCGACCATGCCCTGCACCGTAGCCCCCCAGACGGCCACCTGCTTGGAGATCGGCTGGAGAAGAGCTGGATATTGGGGGGAGCGCCGGATGCGCTATGCTGGGCGCCAGTGATCTATCGGTTCGGCGAATTCGAGCTCGACCGCTCGCAATTCGAGCTGCGCCGAGACGGCGAGCCCGTTCCCGTCGAGCCGCAGGTGTTCTCGCTCCTGCTCCTCCTGGCCGAGAACCGCGACCGCCTGGTCTCGAGGGACGAGGTCATCGAGCAGGTGTGGGACGGCCGCGTCGTCTCCGATTCCGCCGTGGACAGCCGCATCAAGTCCGCGCGGCGCGCGCTCGGCGACGACGGCAAGGCGCAGCGCTTCATCCGGACGGTACACGGGCAGGGGTTCCGGTTCGTGGCGCAGGTCACGGAGACGTCGGCGGTGCGCCACGTCATCGTCGGAGGCGAGGCGCCGGCGGACCGGCGCACGGAGGACGCGAAGCCCTCGATCGCGGTCCTGCCGTTTCGCCTGATCGGGCCGCCGAGCCCGTACTCGACCATCGCCGATGCGCTCCCCGACGAGCTCATCGCCGCGTTGTCGCGTCTGCGATGGCTCTTCGTCATCGCGCGCGGATCGTCGTTTCGCTTTCGCACCGCGGCGCCCGATCTGGCGCACGTCGGGACGGTGCTCGGCGTGCGCTACTGCCTCTCCGGAACGGTCGAGATCACGGGCTCGACGCTCACGGTGACGGTGGAGCTCGCCGACACGAGGACCGCCGGCGTCGTCTGGGGCGATCGCTTCGTCTCGAACGTCGCCGACGTCCACGACACGCACG
This sequence comes from Candidatus Eisenbacteria bacterium, assembly GCA_035577985.1. NCBI lineage: Bacteria > Candidatus Eiseniibacteriota > Candidatus Eiseniibacteriota bacterium. The sequence goes on along the minus strand of DATJZY010000084.1, from coordinate 4,712 downwards.
GGTCGATCCTCTCGCGCGTCGTGGCCGCCCTCGAGCTGCAGATTCCGCTCCACGAAGCGCGCGCGGCGCACCTGGTCGCGCCGGACGATCTGGACGCATGGTCCGCCTACCACCTGGGGCTCGAGCACATGTTCCGCTTCAACCGCACGGACAACGCGGTCGCGGGCGGGCTCTTCGCGCGCGCGGTCGCGCAGGCACCCGGCTTCGCCCGCGCGCACGCGGGCCTGTCGTTCGTGCACTTCCAGAACGCATTCCTGCGCTACACGGGCGACCACGACGTCGAGATGCGGAACGCGCGCCGCTTCGCGGAGCGGGCGGTCGAGCTCGACCAGCTCGACCCGTTCGCCAACCTCACCATGGGCCGAAGCTTCTGGCTCGAGGGCGATCTCGCGACGGGGCTCGCCTGGCTCGAGCGGGCAAATGCGCTGAGCCCGAGCTACGCCCAGGCCATCTACGCGCGGGCGTGGACCCACGCGCTCGCGGGTCGGGGCACCGACGGCAGGGCCGACGCCGACATGGCGATGGCGCTCAGCCCGCTCGATCCGCTGTACTACGCGATGGCGGCGACGCGCGCGCTGTCGCACATGGTGTGCGGCGAGTACCGCGAAGCCGCCGCCTGGGCGGAGCGTGCGGCGCGCTCGCCCGGCGCGCACGTGTTGATCGCCGTCATCGCCGTGGCCGCCCACGCCCTCAACGGCGATCGCGAGCGTGCGGCCGCGTGGGCGGCGAACGTCCACGAGCGCAACCCCGCCATCACCGACGCCGACTTCTTCCGCTCGTTCCCGTTCGCGAATGCGGAGGTCAGGCAGCGGATCGCGAAGGCGCTGGCAGTGCTCCACTGACGCCGGACTTCAGCGGGCGCAGCGGAAGCCGATCTGGGTCGCGGCATAGGGGTATATGCTTGCCTGCACGGCGAATACGCCAGCCAGCGTACCCGCGCCCCAACCACCACCGCGCCACAGGACCCCCGGACTGCCGGGGTCCATGTTGGCGCCGCCGAGACCCATGAAGTCGTCGCTGAAGGCGTCTTTCCAAGTTGAGCTGAACGTCGGCTGGGGCCACCACTCCGCGACCCATTCGTCGAGGTTGCCGGTCATGTCGAAGGCGCCCCATTGCGAAACGCACTTGGAGCGGGAGCCGTTCGACGCCGGTGCCGGTGACTTGGTGACGCAGGTGGTGGCGCCGTCGTCGGCATCGCCGGGGTCGGGCGTCCCCGCGGCCGCTCGCTGCCACTCTTCGTTCGTGAGCAGACGCTTGCCGGAGAGCGCGCACGCCTCCTGCGCCTGGAACCACGATATGCAAGCGCTCGGTAGCACGCCCGGCAGCGACGCTACGTACACGCCGGGGCTCGGCGGATTCGACCCGAGCACGGGCGTCCACTGCCCGCTTGCGGGAAAATAGACCGGCGCGGCCGTGTGATGGAAGTAGGCATCTGCGCATCCGAGCTGGACTGCGCCGGCGCCGGTGAGATCGCCCAGCGTCACCGTTCCGTCCTGCAGCTTGGCGATCAGGTCGGTGTTCGACGGCGCGACGAGCCAGACGCTGGCCTTGTACTTGTCGATGCACGCGGGTCCGACACGGACCGAATCCGCCGGACAGGTCGTGAGCGGTCCGATGCCCGGCGGCCCCGGATCCCCCTTCGGCCCGACCGCCCCGAATTGGCTGAGATCGACCGGGCTCTCCTTCTTCTTGCACGACGACCGGATGAACACCGCGCCCGACTTCTTCTGACAGAGCACGGCGGTCACACCCGGCTGCGCGATCGACAGCGCGGTCACCACGATGATCCAACGCATGACGTCCTCCCTCGCGCAGGATATCCGAGGCGCACCCGTTCCCGGAGCGCGCCCCCAGCCTCTATAGCCCAACGGGCGTCCGTCGAAGAGGAGGTCCCCGCCCGTAACTTCCGTGTAACCCCATCCCGACGAATCCGGCCTGGTGGCGGTTTTCCAATCCTGGGAACCGCCTTCGCACCGACCATCCCCCGGTCACGGCACGGAGCTTGGAGTGGAGGTCGTGACTCCCGGGACGACGATCGACCAGGCGGCCAAGCACCCCGCGGGGGTGTCCGGCCGCTCGCCGCGAAAAGGGCCCGGCTCGCCTCGGGCTCCTCGAAGCGACTCCGCCCTCGTTCTCCGGGCCGTCGCCCAGCAGCTCGCACGTCTCGAGGACCACCTTCGCGACGTCGAGGCGAAGCTTCATCCCGTGCTCTCGAAGGTACACCCCGAGTGGGTCGAGAGCGCCCGGAACCTCGTCCACTACGCCGCCCTCCGCCAACACGACCTGCGCGAGGTGCAGCTCCTGCTTCAACAGCACGGGCTCTCGTCCCTCGGCCGATCCGAGAGCTTCGTCATGGCGTCGCTGCTGGCGGTGCGGATGCGAGTCGCGGAGTCGTTGCTCGCGAGCGGGACCGTGGAGTCTTCGGAGCTGGGAACGATCGCCACCCGATCCGGCGCCGCCCTGTCGGGGCCGACGGCAGAGTTCCTCCTCCACGCCCATACGCACGATGCGCTCGGTCCCAAGCCCGAAGGGCGCCACGTCTACGTGATGGTGACGGCACCAGGCGTGGCCGAGGCGGATGCCGCCTGGTTGGCCCGGATGCTGCGCGCGGGGATGAACGTCCTGCGCATCAATACGGTGCACGAGGGACCGGCCGAGTGGACGCGCATCCTCGACGCGCTCGCGGTTGCCAGGCGTGAGACGGGACGCGAGTGTCGCGTCCTCATGGATCTCGCGGGGCCGAAGATTCGCACCGGATCGATCGCCGAAGAAACGCGGGTCGCCACGTGGAAGCTTCGCCGGAACCACCTCGGGCGCCTCCTCGAGCCCGCGACCGTCGTCCTTCGCCCGGCCGTTCGCGAAGACGCCACGGCCGAAGGGCCGATGCTCATCCTGGACGACGGGTGGTTTGCGCAGCTGCGGTGCGGTGACGTCCTCCGCTTCCGGGATACCCGGGACAAGCGGCGCGCACTCGTCATCCGGCGCATCGCGGGCGGCGAGGCCGTAGCAGAGGTGCGCCAGCGAGCGTACGTCATCGAGAAGACGCGGTTCGCGCACGAGCGGCGCGGGCGGCTCCTGCGACACGGCTTCGTCCGGATCGGTGGCGCCTCGAAAGCGTCGCTCCCACTCGAAGCGGGCGACCTCCTCGTCGTCACTCCCCGCGACGTCCAGGGGCGCGGCGCGCGCCGCAATGCGCGGGGGCGCGTGCTCGAGCCCGCACTCGTGTCGTGCACGCTACCCGAGGCGCTCGCCGGGGTCGCGATCGGCCATCGCGTGCTGTTCGACGACGGCGCGATCGAAGGCGTAGTGGAACGGATGAAGGGTGGAGACGTCTACGTACGCGTTCGCCACACCTCCCGACCGACGGCGAAGCTTCGGGCGGAGAAGGGCATCAATCTCCCCGACAGCCCGATGCCGGTACCGGCCCTCGGTGCAGACGACTGCGAGCATCTGAGGTTCGTCGCACGTCACGCCGACCTCGTCGGTCTGTCGTTCGTCCGGACGCCTGCCGACGTCCACGCGCTGCACGAAGCGTTGGACACGCTCCTGCCACGACGGGATCTCGGGATCGTGCTGAAGATCGAGACCAAGGCGGGGTTCGAGAACCTGCCGCACATCCTGCTCGAAGCCATGCGCCGTCCGCCACTCGCCGTGATGATCGCCCGTGGCGACCTTGCCATAGAGCTCGGCTTCGAACGGCTCGCCGAAGTGCAGGAGGAGATCCTCTGGCTCTGCGAGGCGTCGCATGTCCCCGCCATCTGGGCGACGCAGGTGCTCGACACCCTCGCCCGGACCGGCGTCCCGTCGCGCGCCGAGGTCACCGATGCCGCGGCCAGCGTCGCCGCCGAGTGCGTGATGCTGAACAAGGGCGCCCACATGGAGCAAGCGCTCCGTGCCCTGGTGGACATCCTGCACCGGATGGAGCGGCATCACTACAAGAAACGGAGCATCTTCCGGCGGCTTCGAGTCTCCGCACTCCCCGAAGGGGCGACTTCCGGTTCCGTCCGGCGCCCCCAGTCGCCGCCGCCAGGTTGACGTCGGGTTCTCCCGCCGTGGTAGGGAGCAGGCATGAGGGCACTCGTCGGCGGGCTTGTCGTCATCGCCCCCTCACGACGGCCTTTCCGATGACCGCGCTCGGTACGCCGCCGTTCCATGTCGAGTTCTGAACGAGACCCGTCGCCCTTCGCGAGGGCTCGAGTAGCGACGTCCGCGGTCGCTGCGATCGCGCTCCTCCTCGCCGGCGGACCGATCGCCTGCGGCCCCACGTCAGCGTCGCCGGCGCTCCACGCCCAGCAGCCGGCACCGCCACCAACCCCGACCACCCGACTTCTGCTGAAGGTGGGCGAACGGCGACTCTACCTGATCCACGGCGATCCCCGGACGCCCGCCGAGTCGTTCCCGATCGCGGTCGGCCGCGAAGGGCACGAGACGCCCATCGGGAAGTTCCAGGTCGAGGACATGATCGAGCACCCCGACTTCGCGAAGATCGATCCGAACGACCACGCGCACGTCATCGCGCGCATCCCGCCGGGGCCGACGAATCCGCTCGGCGAACGCTGGATCCGGTTCGCGCACGGCGACGGGTGGGAGACGGGCATCCACGGGACGCCGCACCCGGAGCTGCTCGGCAAACCCGTCAGCGGCGGATGCGTCCGCATGCGGAACGCCGACGTCGTTCGCGTCTACGAGCACGTCCGGATCGGGACACCGGT